>CAXUIQ010000186.1:0-7587 GCA_964250815.1 uncultured Acetobacteraceae bacterium | reverse complement strand
GGCCTGCGTGTTCACGTGGAAGAACGGGTCCACGCCCTCGATCGGCCATTCGGCGACCGCAGGATCATGGCGCCGGACATAGGCGCCGACCTTGCGCAAGTCCTCCTCCACCAACGCCCGGCGCAGATCGTGGCGCAGCGTCATCGGCCACAGTGTTACCACCGGATGCGTTCGGCCCCCCGATGCGGCGCAAGCCAGGGTCGCCCCACCGCGGGCCGCATATAGCCGGGCCACCAAGTCCTCCGGCAGGAATGGCGCGTCGCCCGGCACGGTCACGACCCATCGCACCTCCGGCGCGAACCGCGCTGTCCAGTCCAGCCCGGCCAGCACGCCCGCCAGCGGCCCCGGCCGGTCCGGCAGGCCGTCGCCCGCCACCGGCAGGCCGAAATCCTCGAAGCGGGCCGGGTCCCCGTTGGCGTTCAGGACCAGTTGCGCGACCTGCGGCCGGAGGCGCGCGACCAGCCTGGCCAGCACCGCCTCGCCCCCCACCGTGCGGAGCGCCTTGTCGCCCCCGCCCATGCGCCGGGCCAGGCCGCCGGCCAGGATCGTGCCGAGCGTCGGCTCAGCCATCGGCAAGGCCGAGGCGGAAGGCGCTGCGATCCCGCGTCCCAT
Organism: uncultured Acetobacteraceae bacterium; assembly: GCA_964250815.1. Classification (GTDB taxonomy): domain Bacteria; phylum Pseudomonadota; class Alphaproteobacteria; order Acetobacterales; family Acetobacteraceae; genus CAHJXG01. The sequence goes on along the minus strand of CAXUIQ010000186.1, from coordinate 6,975 downwards.
GGGCTGGCGCTCCTGCGGCAAAGCCCGGGTGGGCAGGTCCTTGCCGGAATGGTGCGGACGGAGAGGGTCGAACGTCCGATCCCCCCACTCCTAGCCTGATGGGAGGGCGCACGTCGAGGATGGGCTTCCTGCAACGGATGGCGAGACTTTCGGCGGCCATCGACCCACGGCCAAGGCCTCGGCACGACGGGCATGCCCTGGCGGTCCCTGCTGCCTTGCCCCATGATGGCGCCCTGGAGCAGCGAACAGGAGTCCCATGAGCACCGCAGCGCTTCCCTTCGGCATGACCGTCTGCGGCATCGAGGAACTGGCCGGGCATGGCCGCACGGGCGCCAGCCACGTGCTTTCGATCCTTGATCCCGACTACCCCGTGCCGGAAGCGTTCGGCGCGTTCGGCGAGCACCGCAAGCTGGAAGTGCGCTTCCACGACATCATCGACGAAACGCCCGGCCTCCTCGCGCCGCAGCCCGAGCACGTCGAGCGCATCCTGGCGCTCGGGCGCGACGTGCAGGCCGAACCTGGCGCGACGGCGCACCTGCTCGTCCACTGCCACGCCGGCGTGTCCCGCTCGACGGCCTCCATGGCCTTGGTCCTCGCCCAGGCGCTGCCGGAGCAGCCGGCGGACGCCATCCTGGAGATGGTCCACGGCTTGCGGGAGAAGGCGTGGCCCAACCTGCGGCTGATCGAGATCGGTGACGCGGTGCTGGGGCGGGGCGGCACGCTGGTCGAGGCGACGCACGCCCTGCACCGCTTGCAGATCGAGCGCCGCGCGCACATCGCCGAGTTCATGGAGCTGGGCGGCCGCGGGCGCGAGGTGGAGGCGGCCCGCAGCCGTCCGCCCCCCCACCGGGACGGGACAGCCTGAGCATCATTCTGCGGAGCGTGCCCACGCGCAGCAGATGAAATGATGCGTCCCCAACGACTCAAGCGGGCGCCGGGCGGGGCGTGCGACCGCGCGCCGGCCTGCGCTCTCCGGGCAAGCGCGCCGCCGAGGGCGCCTGGACGCCATCGCGGCCGTCGAGGGAAGCCGGACCCGGCGGATCATTGCTGTCCAGATGCGAGCTTCAGGATGACATCACTGCATCGTTCATCGACGGGTCCTGCTCTGTATGCCTTGAGTAAAGGGCTGCTCACGCTGTTGTGGCTGAGTGTTGGGAGACCGCTGCTCCCCCGGCACGCCAGGGCGTCGGCACGTGTCGGGAGAGGTCACGTGGTGGACCCGCAGCCTCCTAGCGGCGGCGCCGTTGAACAAGCCTTGCGCAAGGAGATGGCCGCCTTGCAGGCCGAGATCGAGCGCCTGCGCGAGGCGCTCGCGGCGACCCAGGCCAGCTTGCCGCCCCCGCCGGCCCGGCTGGTGCAGGACGCGGCGCTGCATGCGCGGGACCACCGGGTGTCGCGCGCCGGGCTGGTGACGACGCCCATGCGCACCCAGAACCTGCAGAACGCCGAGCCTGCGCCGGGGTCGAGCCGCGCAGCCCTGCTGCAAAGCGAGGAACGCCTCCGCGCCATCGTGGAAAGCGCCGCGGACCACGCCATCATCACCGCGGACTTCGAGGACCGCATCACCGGCTGGAACACCGGCGCCACCCGGCTGCTGGGCTGGGAGGAGGCCGACGTGCTGGGCCGCCCGCTCCGGCTGATCTTCACGCCCGAGGACTGCGCGGCCGGCGTGCCGGAAGCGGAGATGCGGCGGGCGCTGGAGGAGGGCCGGGCGACCGACGAGCGCTGGCTGATCCGGCGCGACGGCTCGCGGTTCTTCGCGCTGGGCGAGCTGCTGCCCTTGCACGACGGGGAGCTGCTGGGCTTCCTCAAAATCCTGCGCGACCGCACGGCGCAGCGCCAGGCGGAGGAGGCGCTGCGGGGAAGCGAGGAGCGCTACCGCCTGATCGTCGAGAGCGCGCGGGACTACGCGATCTTCACGACCAACCTCGAAGGCCGCATCACCACCTGGAACCGCGGCGCCCGCGAGGTGCTGGGGTGGGAGGAGGCGGACGCCCTCGGCCGGCCCAACGCCATCCTCTACACGCCCGAGGACCATCTGGCGGGCGTGCCGGAAGCCGAGATGGCGGAGGCCCTGGCCCAGGGACGGTCCGAGCACGACCGCTGGCACCTGCGGGCGGACGGGGTGCGCATCTGGGGCACCGAGGTCGTGACCCCGCTGCAGGACGGGCGCGGCGGAACGCACGGCTTCCTCAAGATCCTGCGCGACCGCACGGACCAGAAGCGCGACGAGGAGCAGCGCCGTCTGTTGCTGGCTGAGCTGAACCACCGGGTCAAGAACACGCTGGCCATCGTGCAGTCCTTCGTGACGCAGACCGCCCGCGGCACGGACAGCGCCGCCGTGCTGCGCGAGGCCCTGGACAGCCGCTTGGAGGCCCTGGCGAACCTGCACGGCCTGCTGACGCGCGAAGCGTGGCGCGGCGCCGGGCTGGCCGACGTGGTGCAGGCGACGATGGCGCCCTTCGAGGCCAATGCCGGCCAGGTCCAGGTGCGCGGCCCCGAGCTGCGCCTGGTGCCCAACGCCGCCATGGTGCTCAGCATGGCCCTGCACGAACTGGCCACCAACGCCGTCAAGTACGGGGCGCTGTCCGTGCCGGACGGGCGGGTGGAGGTGTCCTGGAGCCTGGACCGGCCCGCCGATGCGCCGGGCGGCGCCATGCTCGACCTGCTTTGGCGCGAGCGCGGCGGACCGCCGGTCGGCGCGGCGCCCACGCGCGGCTTCGGCTCGCGCCTGGTGGAGACCGGCGTCACCTACCAGCTCGGCGGGGACGTGCGCCTCCTGTTCGAGCCGGCGGGCGTGGAATGCCGGTTCCGCATCCCGCTGTCTTCCAAGCTGGAAAGCGCGTCATGAACGCTTCGTCCCTGGGACCGGGCTTGCAGGGCCTGCGCGTGCTGGTGGCCGAGGACGTTGCCGTGCTGGCCTGGCGGGTGCGCGACATCCTGGCCACGGCCGGGGCAGAGGTGGTCGGCCCCGCGCCGGACGTGCCGCAGGCGCTCGCGCTGCTGGAAGGCCGCGAGGTGGACGCGGCGGTGCTGGACATGAACCTCGGCGGCGAAACGGCCGAGCCGATCGCCGACGTCCTGGCCGCGCGGGGCGTGCCGTTCCTGTTCCTGACGGGCTACGCCTGGGCCGACATGGAAGGCCGCCACGCCGCGCGCCCGGCCCTGGGTAAGCCGGTCAAGCCTGCGGCCCTGGTCCGCGCGCTGGCCGACCTCCTCGCCGGCCGGGCGCTGGCCGGCTCGCAGGGCTGAAAAGCAGGGAACGGCCCGTCCCGGGACCAAGCGCCTAACGCCCGAGCGCGAATCCCTCGTAGCCGTTCGCCGCCACCTCGCGGCAAATGGCGGCGTAGCGCGCGAGGCCGCCCGCATAGGGCATGAACACGCGCGGCTTGCCGGGCACGTTGGCGCCCAGGTACCAACTGCTTGCCGCCGTCGGCAGCAGGGTGGCGTGCGCCGCCTCGTTCACCTGCTGGACCCAGCGGTCCGCCGCGTCCTCCCGGGCCTCGATGCGCGCGAGTTCGTGCTCGCGGATGTGCCGGATGCAGTCGGCGATCCAGTCCACGTGCTGCTCGATGGCGGTCGGCATGTTGCACAGCACGGAGGGGCTGCCGGGGCCGGTGATGGTGAACAGGTTGGGGAAGCCCGCCACCTGCAAGCCCAGATACGTGCGCGGCCCGGCGGCCCAGGCGTCGGCCAGCGCCACCCCGCCGCGCCCGCGGACGTCCATGGCGAGCAGCGGCCCGGTCATCGCGTCGAACCCGGTCGCGAACACGATCGTGTCGAGCCTGTACTCCGCCGCCGTCGTGCGCAGCCCGTCCGGCGTGATCGCCTCGATGGGGTGGGTGCGGACATCCACGAGGGACACGTTTTCGCGGTTGAACGCCTCGAAATACTCGGTGTCGATGGGCGGGCGCTTGGTCGCGAAGCCGTGGTCGCGCGGGGTCAGCAGCTCGGCAGTGGCCGGGTCGCGGACGATCCCGCGGATCTTGGCGCGGATGAACTCGGACGCGGTCTCGTTGGCCTCCGGGTGGGTCAGCAGGTCCCGGAACGCGGCGCGGAAGCGGAGGCCGCCGGCCTGCCAGGCTTGCTCGTACAGCGCCATCCGCTCCTCCGGCCCGGCGTCCAGCGCGGAGAGCGGCGAGATGTCCCACGGATGGCCGTTCGTGCTGGTGCGCGACTTCTCGCGGATGGCGGCGTAGTTGCGCTTGATCTCGGCCCGCTGCTCGGCCGACATCGGGCCGTTGCGCGCGGGGATGCTGTAGTTGGCGGTGCGCTGGAACACCGTGAGGTGCCGGGCGTCCCGGGCGATCACCGGGGTCGCCTGGATGCCGGTCGAGCCGGTGCCGATCAGGCCCACGCGCTTGCCGCGGAAATCGACGCCCCCGTGCGGCCAGCGGCCGGTGTGGTGCCAATCGCCCTGGAAGCTTTGCAGCCCGGGAATCTTGGGGACGTTGGCGGAGGACAGGCAGCCCACGGCGGTGATCAGGAACGGTGCCGAGAACCGTTCGCCGGCCTCTGTCGCCACGTCCCAACGGTTTGCTGACTCGTCAAAGGCCGCGCGGGTGACGCGGGTGCCGAACTGGATGTCGCGCTTGAGGTCGAACCGCTCGGCGACGTGGTCCAGGTAGCGCTGGAGCTCCGGCTGCTCCGGATAGCGCTCCGACCATTCCCATTCCTGCTCAAGCTCCTTGGAAAAGGAGTAGGAGTAGTAGTAGCTCTCGGAGTCGCAGCGGGCGCCCGGGTAGCGGTTCCAGTACCAGGTGCCGCCCACGCCGTCCCCGGCTTCCAGCACGCGCACGGACAGGCCGAGGCGGTCCCGCAGCGCATGGAGCTGGTATAGCCCGGAAAATCCGGCCCCTACGATGACCGCGTCGTACTCCGCCGCCAGCGCGTCGGGCATGGTCCTCTCCCTCGTTTCCGCAGAGATAGGCGCTTCCGCCAGGCTTCGCCAAGCTGATTGACGGTCGGAGCATTGCGCCGGCAACGTCCCTGCCACCACCGGGCGGCAGACCCGGCGCCGGGGGGCGCGAGATGGCGGCGGAACGGGGCACGGCGAAGTCTGGCGGCGTAGGACGGCGTGCGGTGCTGGCCGGGGCGGCGGGCGCTGCGATGGCCATGCCCCACATCGCGGGCGCGCAGGCCAAGGTGCTGCGGGTCGGCATGCCGACCATCCTGTCGGGCCGGGTCGCCATCCTCGGCACCTCCAGCCGGACCGCGGTGCCGCTCGCCGTCAAGCAGGTCAACGCCGCGGGCGGCATCGCCGGGCGCACGCTGGAGCTGGTGGACCGCGACAGCAAGGGACGCCCGGACGAAGCGGCCAAGGTCACGCGCGACCTGATCAACAACGACGGCTGCGAAATCGTCATCGACGGCGAGGCGTCGTCCGGCGCGTTCGCGGTGCACGAGGTGATCCGCGACCTGCCGGTGCTGTGCCTGCACACCTGCTCCGAAACCTCGTCGCTGTCGGCGGACCCCAAGCTGCAGGTGAAGACGGCGTTCCGCTGCGCCCGCCAGGGCATCCATGACGCCGTGGCGGGCGGGACCTATGCTTCCGCCATCTCCAAAGCGAAGGGGTTGAGGCGCTGGATGAGCTGCTCGCCCAACTACGCCTACGGGCGGGACAACACGGCGGAGTTCCTGCAGTTCGCCAAGATGTTCGACCCCTCCATCGAGGTCGTGGACCAGGTGTGGCCCAAGCTGTTCGCGCCCGACTACACGGAGAACCTGACCAAGATCCTGCAAGCCAAGCCCCAGGCGGTGTATTCCGCGCTGTGGGGCGGCGACCTGGTCGCGTTCATCGAGCAGAGCAACCTGTACCGCACCTTCTCCAGCGTCGGCTTCTTCTCGGGCGGGCTGGGCGACCCGCCGGTGCTCTCGGCGATCAAGCAACTGCCGCCCGGCCTCCACACCGCCTACCGCTACAACCGCCTGCATCCCGCCAGCCCCGGCAACACCGCCTTTGCCGAGGGCTTCAGCAAGATGGCCGGGCACGACCCCACGAACTGGGCGTGGCAGAACTTCGTGGCGGCGGGCTTCGTCGCGGAGGCGCTGCGGCGCACCGGGGGCAAGACGGAGGGCACGGCGCTCGCCGCCGAGCTGCGGGGCATGAAACTGCCCTCCCCGCTCGGCGTCGATGGCGCGATCACGATGCGCGACACCGACCAGACCATCATCGGCTACCCCGTCGCCTGGGGCCGCACGGTGCCCAAGGCGCCGTTCGTCGAGGACTTCGCGCCTGTGGAGTGGAGCAAGGTCCTGGAGCTGGAAGCGCAATGGAAAGCCGAAAAGGGCTACGCCTGATCCGCGCCTGGGCGGCTGGGCAGGCGCGGGCGGGCGGGCCATGAACCTCCAGGCGCTCGCCGACTGCCTTGGCTCGGCCTCCTGCGCGGTGACGCAGGTGTCCACGGGGCTGATCGTGGGCATGCTGCTGTTCCTGGTCACGTCGGGGCTGTCGCTGATCTTCGGCGTGCTCGGCGTCATCAACTTCGCCCACGGCGCCTTCTACATGCTGGGCGCCTACTTCGCCTTCACCGCCCACGAGCTGACGGACAGCTTCGCAGCCGCCTTCCTGGCCGGCGCGCTGGGCGTCGGCCTCACGGGCATCCTGTTCGAGCGCCTGGTGATGAGCCGCGTGTACGGGCGCGACCTGTTGATGCAGCTCCTGGTCTGCTACGCCGCCATCCTGATCCTGGACGACCTGGTGAAGCTGCTTTGGGGCGCGGAGTACAGGATGATGGGGATGCCGGAAGCGTTCGCGGCGGCGCCCATCGAGGTCATGGGCGGGTTCATCCCGGGCTACTACCTGTTCATGCTGGCGGCGTCGCTCGTCACCGGGGTGCTGCTGTGGCTCGGCATCAACAAGACGCGGACGGGCAAGATCGTCCGGGCGCTGGCGGTGAACCCGCAGATGGTGGGGGCGCTGGGCATCAACACGACCCTGCTGTATGCCGGGGTGTTCGGGCTGGGCTGCGTGCT
>CAXUIQ010000185.1:0-7598 GCA_964250815.1 uncultured Acetobacteraceae bacterium | reverse complement strand
GGGCAGGAGGCTCGCCCGGCCGGCCCATCGCGTGCAGCGCCCCCGTCAGCGCCAGGTAGTTGAGGTCATGGCCGGCCGCCTGCGCCAGCGGACCCTCCTGGCCCCACCCGGTCATCCGCCCGAACACCAGCCGCGGGTTGCGCGCCAGGCACGCCGCCGGCCCCAGCCCCAACCGCTCCATCACGCCGGGCCGGAAGCCCTCGATCAGCCCGTCCGCCTCCGCAACCAGGTCCAGCAGCCGCGCGGCATCCGCGGGCTGCTTCAGGTCCAGCGCCAGGCTGCGCCGCCCGCGCCCCACCACGTCGTGCTCCGGCGCCAGCGGCAGCAGCCGCTCCCCCGCCTCCGGCCGTTCGATGCGCAGCACGTCCGCGCCCATGTCGGCCAGCATCATCGCCGCAAACGGGCCGGGGCCGATCCCGGCGATCTCGACGATGCCCAGCCCGCGCAACGGCCCCGTCACGCGGGGGCGCCCCGGTATTGCTCCCTCAGCACCCGCCGCAGCAGCTTGCCGGTTTCCGACCGCGGCAGCGCGTCCACGACCTCCACCCGTTGCGGGCATTTCAGCCGGCCCAGGTGCTCCCGGCAGAACGCCGCCAGCGCGCCCGCGTCGCACGCCGCCCCCGCCCGGAGCTGCACCACGCCCAGCACCCGCTCGCCATACTCCGCGTCCGGCACGCCGATCACCGCCGCCTCCGCCACGTCCGGGTGCCGGGCCAGCACCGCCTCCACCTCCGCCGGGTAGATGTTCACCCCGCCGGAGATGATCAGGTCCGCCCGCCGGTCGCTGAGGTAGAGGTACCCGTCCGCGTCCACCCACCCGATGTCGCCATACGTGCCCCAGCCGTTCGCGTCATACGCCGCCGCAGTCTTCTCTGGGGCGTTCAGGTACTCGAACCGCGGCGTGCCCGAGAACCGGACGGACCCGACCTCGCCGGGCGGCAGCTCCGCCCCGTCCTCCCCGGTGATGTGCAGCGTGCCCACGTTGGCGCGCCCGACCGATCCCTTGTGCCGCAGCCAGTCCTCGCTTTCGATCGCCGTGCTGCCGATGGTTTCCGATCCGGCGTAGTACTCGAAGATCACGGGACCCCACCAGGCGATCATCGCCTCCTTCACCGCGACCGGGCAGGGCGCCGCGGCGTGGATCACCCGGCGCAGGCTGCTGCAATCCGCGGCATCCCGCACGTCTTGCGGCAACGCCAGCAGCCGCACGAAATGCGTCGGCACGAACTGCGCGTGCGTCACGCGGTGTTGTCCGATCAGCGCCAGCACCTGGGCCGCGTCGAACCGCCGGGTGACCAGCACCGTCGCGCCATGCTCGATGGCGTGCAGGGTGAAGCGGTGCGGCGCCGCATGATACAGCGGGGCAGGGGACAGGTACACGCTGTCCACGTCGAACTGGGCCGCCGCCAGCGTGCCCAGCGCCGGCCGCGCCACGTGCCGTTCCGCCGCTGGCAGCAGCGCGCGATACACTCCCTTCGGCAGCCCGGTCGTGCCGGACGAGTAGAGCAGGTCCCGCCCCACTGGCCGGTCCGCGAGGTCCATCGCCGGCGCTGCCGCCAGCCCGGCCTCGTACTCGGCCAGGCCCACCACCCTTGCGGGCCGCAGCGCCGCCACCTCGGCCGCCAGCGCCATCATCGCGGGGCTTGCCACGACCACCTCCGCCCCGCTGTCCCGCAGTATGTAGGCCAGTTCCGCCGGCTTCAGGTGGCCGTTCAACGGCACGTAATAAAGCCCGGCCCGCTGCCCAGCGAACGCCAGCTCGAACAGCGCCGGGTGGTTCTCCATCAGCATCGCGAACGCCGCCCCGCCCGGCAGCAGCCCGGCCAGCCACCGCGCCGCCCTATCCACCCGCGCGTGGAGCGCGCCGAAACGCAGCACCTCGTCCGTATCCGGAAACACGCAGGCCGGCTTGTCCGGCTGCACCGCAGCCCAGTGCGCAAGGCGTGGCATCGGTCGCATCCCTTTCGCCGCCCGTGATCCCGGGCTTGGGGCAAGCCTAGCCGCATCCGGACACCTCCGCATGGGTTTTCTCTCTCCTGTTCTTGGGGGCCGGCAGCAGCGGAACCGAAAGTGCATTTCGGCTTACGGCATTACAGAAACCAAGACTTGCCAGGGGTTTACAGGCCATAGATTGATGCACGAGCTGCCGCGCCCGGGTGCAGTCCAATGATCGCGTTCGATGCCGGGAGCGGCCGTTTCGCATCAAAGGGTGGTTTTCTGCTTTCTGACATCGTGACCCAAGAGGCGCCCAGAGAGGCGCCCAACCAGCCGGCGCAGGTCAGGCGGCGGTTGCTGACGGTGGCGATGGCGTGCGGGGTGTCGCTCCTCGCTTGGGTGCGTCTCGCTCACCCATACGCCCGGCAGGTCGTCAAGCCAGCGCGCGCCGTAGGCGGTCGCAGGCGTGTAGGTCCCAGGCGCGGGGCGGCGGGCGAGATGGGCGTGGAGCGCGTGGATGGCCATGTCGGCGGCCGCGGCGAAACCCTCACCCGCCTCCATCATCAATCCCAGCGCGCGGTCACCGCGCCAGCCTGAAACCCAAGCACGGGAGCGACGCGTCGAGTGCGGCGCGCTGGACGCGGCGTGTCCGCCAGTGTTGGCGAGTTGGCGGCGCGCGGCGGGGATGTGCAGCAGAAGCGGAAGAAGCGGCGCAATGGCGGCGATGACGCAAGCCTGCGCCGTCGGCATCGGGACGCCCGCGACCACCTCGCTCGCGCTGGCGGCGTGCAGCGCGCCGACGAGATCGGCCAGGGGCGCGCTGGCGAAAGCGCTCACCTCGCCGTTGGGCGCAGTCTCCTGCCAGCGCAGGCGGGCGAGCCGCCGCTGGACGAGCCGACCGGCCGCAACCTCGTGGCCGCCCCCAGACAGGACTTCAAGCGTGCTCTCGGCGACTGCGGCCGAACGGAGACCGGAGTCGGCGGCGACCGAGATGCGCAGCCGCTCGGCGCCCCCCAGCGCCTCGGACACGCGCCGCGCCAAGCTGTCTGTTGCGGCGATGCCGAAGCCCGCGCCGCCCACCAGCACGACGCCCGCGCCCGCCGCCGCTGCATCCATGGCGAGCAGCCAACGCAGGCTCGCCAGCTCGCCGCTGAGGTCGAGGTAGTCCACGCCCGTGCGCAGGCACGCCTCGGCCAGGGGCGCGGCTGTGCGAACGAACGGGCCGGCGACGTTGACCAGCGCCGCACAGCCGCCGAGCGCCGCGTCGAGGGCGACGGGGTTCTCCAGTGCCGCTGCGGCCACCTCCAGGCCGTGCGGCCCGGCAAGGGCATGAAGTCGGCCGGGGTCGCGGCCGACGAGGCGAGGACGCAGGCCCACGGCCATGGCGCGCTCCAACACCAGCCTGCCGGTCACGCCCGTGGCGCCGTATAGCGCCCAGGTCCTAGACGGCTCCGAAACGTTGATGGTCACGGTCATCGTGCGGCGAATCCTTGCAGGAGGAGGGTGGAAAGTCGCTCAGCCATGGCGAGAGGGCGGGGCGCCGCTTCTTGGAAGTGGGCCGAGCGGGCGATCTGGCCGAGTGCGCCGAGGACGACCGTGGCGGCGAGCGAGGGGTCGAGGTCGCCGCGCGCGCGCCCGGCAGCTTGCTCCGCCTCCAGCATCTCGCGCGCGATGGCAGGCAGGCTGCGTGCCTGCAGAGCGTCGGGCAGCGCCGCCCAGTATCGGCGCACGTTCTCGAGCACGAAGTGGACTGCTTCGGGAGCGGCCTCGACCTCACGCAGCGCGGCATACAGCCAGGCTTGCAGTCCACCCGCAGCGGCGGGCGTCTGCAACGCTTCGGTCAGCCGGCGGTAGCAGGTTTCGAAGAGAGTGCGGGCAAGCTCGTCCTTGCTCGCAAAGTGACGGAAGAGGGCGGGGTTGGTGAAGCCCGTCGCGGCGGCGATGTCACGCACGCTGACCGCCTCCACGCCGCGCGAGGCGAACAGCTTCAGCGCCTCGGCCAAGATTGCACGTTTGGCCGGCGGATCTGCTTTGAAGGGTGCCAGAGGTGGAGTTGTGTCGGCCATAACGCTATGTTAGCGTTCGCTAACCCATGGGACAAGAAAAAAGTTAGCGTCCGCTCACATCGCAGTCGGGGAACCGTCAATCAAACCTTCAGTTCCGCTGCTTTTGTAATGGGCCGTTGGCCACCAAGCTCCAAAGCGCGTCCAATCGCCGGTTTCGTGCTACCGGAACACCCTTCTTCTCGAGAACGGAAAAGAAGGCTGCGCCGGTTGCCCCCTGCCCTCCTTCACCGCCAGCGGACCAACGCGCGCCGAAAACCCTGGACAGCCCCGCCGCCCATCCGGATGATGCCCGCAACGGCGGGCAACAACGCCGGCCCCGAGGGAACCGCCATGCGACAAGCCGTAATCATCGACGCCGTCCGCACGCCCGTGGGCCGCGGCAAGCCGGGCGGCGCGCTGTCCGGCGTGCATCCCAGCGACCTGCTGGCCACCGTGCTGGCCGCCCTCGTCGCCCGCAACGGCCTGGACCCGGCGGAAATGGACGACGTGATCGTCGGCTGCGTCAGCCAGTCCGGCGAGCAATCCTACACCCCCGGACGCATGGCCTGGCTCGCGGCCGGCTTCCCGGAGCACGTGCCCTCCACCACCATCGACCGCAAATGCGGCTCCAGCCAGCAGGCCGTGCATTTCGCCGCCCAGGGCATCATGGCCGGCGCCTACGACATCGTCATCGCCGCCGGCGTCGAGTCGATGAGCCGCGTCCCCATGGGCAGCGCCCGCGCCGGCGCCGACCCGTTCGGCCCCGGCATGGACGCCCGCTACGCGCCCGGCCTGGTCGGGCAGGGCGTCTCGGCCGAGATCGTCGCCGCCCGCTGGGGCCTCACCCGCGAGGACATGGACCGCTATGCCGCCCGCTCCCACCAGCGCGCCGCCGCCACCGCCGCCGCGGGCGGCTTCGCGGGCGAGATCGTGCCCGTCCAGGCCGGCAACACCCGCGTGGACGCGGACGAGACCGTGCGCCCCGCCACCACCGCCGACAGCCTCGCCGCCCTTCGCCCCGCCTTCGCCGACCCTGCGATGGGCGCCCGCTTCCCCGAGATCCGCTGGTCCGTCACCGCCGGCAACGCATCCCAGATCTCGGACGGCGCCGCCGGCCTGCTGCTGATGAGCGAGGAGGCCGCGGCCCGCCTGAACCTGCGCCCCCGCGCGCGCTTCGCCGGGTTCGACGTGGTGGGGGACGACCCGCTGCTGATGCTCACCGCCCCGATCCCGGCCACCCGCCGCGTGCTCGCCAAATCCCGCATGAGCGCCGGGGACATCGACCATTTCGAGGTGAACGAGGCGTTCGCCTGCGTCCCGCTCGCCTGGCAGACGGAGCTGGGCGTGGACGATGCCCGCCTGAACCCCTGCGGCGGCGCCGTCGCCCTTGGCCATCCGCTCGGCGCGTCCGGGGCACGGCTGATGACCACGATGCTCGGCGCGCTGGAGCGCAGCGGCGGGCGCTACGGCCTGCAAACCATGTGCGAGGCCGGGGGTATGGCCAACGCCACCATCATCGAGCGCCTGGCATGAACGTTGACGGCGTCGCCGCCCTCGTCACCGGCGGCGCATCCGGCCTCGGCCTCGCCACCGCCCGCGTCTTGGCCCGGCGCGGCGCCCGGGTCACGGTCGCCGACCTCCCCACCTCCAACGGCGAAGCGGCCGCGGCCGAGATCGGCGCCCGCTTCGTCGCGGCGGACGTCACCGACCCCGGGCAGATGGAGGCCGCCATCGCCGCCGCGGGCGGGCTTCGCGCCTGCGTGCATTGCGCCGGGCGCGGCGGCTCGGTCCGCGTGGTGGACCGCGACGGCAACCCTGGCCCGCTCGCCGAATACGAGGCGATCATCCGCCTCAACCTCGTCGGCAGCTTCAACGTGCTGCGTCTCGCCGCAGCCGCCATGGCGCGCAACGAACCGGTGGACGGCGAGCGCGGCGCGGTCGTCATGACCGCGTCCATCGCCGGCTACGAGGGCCAGGTCGGCCAGAACGCATATGCCAGTTCCAAGGCCGGCGTCATCGGCCTCACCTTGGTTGCCGCGCGGGACCTGGCGCAGCGGCTGGTGCGGGTGTGCACCATTGCACCCGGCATCTTCGACACGCCGCTGCTTGCCCGCCTGCCCGAACCGGTGCGCGCCTCTCTCGGCGCCGCCGTCCCCAACCCGGCCCGGCTCGGCGTCCCGGAGGAGTTCGGCCACCTCGCCGTTTCCATCCTGGAGAACCCCTACCTCAACGGCGAAACCATCCGGCTGGACGGCGCGCTCCGGATGGCCCCGCGATGACGGGTCGCCTCACAAACCCCGCGCGATGATCTCCTTCATGATCTCCGAGCTGCCGCCGTAGATCCGCATCACCCGCGCATCCGTCCAGGCCCGCGCGATCGGATACTCCCGCATGAACCCGTAGCCGCCGTGCAGTTGCAGGAACTCGTCCAGCAGCCGCCCCTGCATCTCCGTGCCCGTCAGCTTCGCCATCGCCGCCCGCTCCGCCGTCAGCTCGCCGCGCAGGTGCAGCGCCAGGCAATGGTCGGTGAACACGCGGAACATCTCGATCTCCGCCTTCGCCCCCGCCAGCTTGAACCGCGTGTTCTGGAACTCGAACACCGTCCCGCCGAACGCCGAGCGGTCCCGCGTGTAGGCAACCGTTTCCGCCAGCATCGTCTCCATCGACACCGCCGCCCGCAGCGCGATGATCAGCCGCTCCTGCGCCAGCTCGTGCATCAGGTAGCGGAACCCCATCCCTTCCTCGCCCAGCAGGTTGCCCGCCGGCACCCGGCACTCCTCGAAGAACAGCTCGGACGTGTCCTGCGCCAACAGCCCGATCTTCTCCAGCTTGCGCCCCTTGGCGAAGCCCGGCGTGCCTTCCTCGACGCAGATCAGCGAGATGCCCTTGCGCCCCGCCGCCGCGTCCGTCTTCGCCACCACGATCACCAGCCCGGCGTTCGTACCGTTGGTGATGAACGTCTTGGACCCGTTCAGCACCCACGCGCCGCCCTCCCGCCGCGCCGTCGTCCGCACCGCCTTCAGGTCGCTGCCGGTGCCCGGCTCCGTCATCGCGATCGCGCCGATGATCTCGCCCCGCGACATCCGCGGCAGCCAGTTGCGTCGCTGCGCCTCCGTGCCGTAGCGCAGGATGTATGGCGCGACGATGTCCGAATGCAACGGAAACCCGATGCCGCTCGCCCCCGCCCGCGTCAGCTCCTCCATCAGCACGGCCGAGAAGCCGAAGTCCGCGTCCGCACCACCGTACTCTTCGGGAATCCCCGCGCACAGCAGCCCCGCTTGACCCGCCGCCTGCCATACCGCGCGCGGCACGATCCCGTCGCGCTCCCATTGCATGTGGTGCGGCGTGATCTCCGCCGCGATGAACCTCCGCACCTGGTCCCGGAACAGCGCGTGGTCGGAATTGAGCACTGGCCGCTCTGCCGCCGCCGGCTCCGTCCGCCCGCGCTCCGGCACCGTCGTTCCCATGGCAGCCCCCCTTTGTTTGCCGCCATCATGGCCCAATGCGCGCGCAGGGCAAGCGCAAGCCCGCCCGGCGCGTGGCCATCGCCTGCACGGGCGCTCGGAGAGCCGAAGCCCGCGCCGTTCTCCGCCGTGTCGGCCCCATCCAGGCTGGACC
>CAXUIQ010000184.1:0-7615 GCA_964250815.1 uncultured Acetobacteraceae bacterium | reverse complement strand
ACGACCGGCTTGCGGGCGGCCCGGGCGGCGGCGAGGGCGGCGAGGAAGCTGTCGGCCTGGTGGATGCCCTCGGCATAGGCGGCGATAACGTCAGTGTCGGGGTCTTCGGCCAGCCAGCCGATCACGTCGCCGATGGTGACGTCGCCCTCGTTGCCCGTGGTGACGCAGATCGGCGTGCCGATGTTCCGGTTTCGCGCGGTGGCGAACGTGTGGGTGCCATAGGCGCCGCTTTGGCTGGCGATGCCGATGCGGCCAGGCGGCGGCCAGCCGTTCTCGAAGGAGCTGGAGAAGATTGGGTAGAAGCCGATGCGCGCGTTGAACAGGCCGAGGCAGTTGGGGCCGAGCAGGCGCATGCCGTGACGCCCGGCCGCGGCCAGCATGCGGCCCTGCGCCTCGCGGCCGGCCTCGTCCATCTCGGCGAACCCGGCGGTGAACACGATGGCCGACCGCACGCCACGGGCGCCGAGGTCGTCCACCGCCTGCACTGCAAGTTCTCCAGGCACGGCGACGATCGCGGCGTCCGGCCCGGCCGGAAGGTCGGCGACGCTCGGATAAGCCGGCAGGCCCTGCACCTCCGCACGGCTCGGGTTCACCGGCAAGATGGCGCCTGCGAACTTCTGCGACAGCATGTAGGCGATCGGCCGGCCGCCGATGCGGGTGGGATCGTTGCTCGCGCCCAGCACGGCGACGCTGCCGGGCCGCAGCATGCTGTCCAGGCTGGAGAACCGCCTGCTCAAAGCGCCGCTGCCGTGCCCAGCAGCGCCGTGCATTGGCTGGACAGCGTGCCGCCGTTGCCATGCACGAGGGCGACATCGAGGTCCGCCACCTGCCGCTCCCCGGCGTCGCCGCGCAACTGGGTCACGGCCTCCAGGATCAGGAACATGCCATACATGCCGGGATGCACGCAGGACAGGCCGCCGCCGTTGGTGTTGACCGCAAGCCGCCCGCCGGGCGCGATGGCGCCGCCCTGGACGAACCGGCCCCCCTCCCCCTTGGCGCAGAAGCCGAGGTCTTCCAGGAACAGCAGCGTGTTGATGGTGAACGCATCGTACAGCATGGCCAGCCGCACCTCGGACGGCAGGACGCCAGCCATGGCGTAGGCGCGCGGGCCGCTGTCGGTGGCGGCGGTGATCGTGAGGTCCGGCATGCACATCACCGCCCGGTGCCAGCCGGCCCCGGCCGCGCCCAACAAGTAGGCCGGCGGACGCTTGAGGTCGCGGGCACGGTCGGCCCGGACCAGCACGCACGCACCGCCGCCATCGGTCACCAGGCAGCAATCGGCCACGGTCAGCGGATCGCTGACCATGCGGGCGCCCAGCACGTCGTCGACCGAGAGCGGACCGCGGGCGAAGGCAGCCGGGTTCAGGTTGGCCCAGGCACGAGCAGCGACCGCAACCTCCGCCAGCATGGCGCGCGTGGTGCCGAACTGGTGCATGTGCCGGCTTGCCGCCAAGGCATAGGCGGTGATCGGGTGGCGCGGCTTGTATGGCGCCTCGTGCAACTGCGGCTCGCTCATGGAAACCAGCCGGCCGCCGGCGGTGCGCTGGTTGCTGCCGTAGCAGATCAGCGCCGCGTCGCACAGCCCGGCATCCAGCGCCAGCGCGGCGCTGAGCAGGTGCGCCTCGAAGCTCGACCCGCCGACGTTGGTGCCGTCGAAGTAGCGCGGACGAATGCCCAGGTACTCGGCGACGGACAGCGTCGGGAAAGCGTGCGTGCTGGTCGCGGCGAAGATGCCGTCGATGTCTTGCAGGGCCAGCCCGGCGTCGGCGATGGCCGCCAACGCGGCCTCGGCCATCAGCTCGTTGGGAGTGCGTCCGGGTGCCTCGCCGCAGCCGGCGGAGCCGATGCCGGCAATGGCCGCCCGGCCGCGGAGCGGATGGGTCATGCTTGCTCTTCCGGGGTGAAAACAACCAACGGCGCGCCGTCCTGCTCGATGATGCGGGCGCGGACGCGGGTGCCGATCGGCACGGTTTCGACCCCTTCGATGCGGGTCATCATGCGCGGCCCTTCGTCGAGATCCACGAGCGCGACGTTGTAGGACCCGTCCCGCGTGCGGTTCACCGTGATGGCGTAAACGGTGGCATGCCCGCTCGCCGCGACCCACTCCAGATCCTGCTCTCCGGTGCCGGGGACGGCGAGGCGCGGATAGAAGGTGTGGATGCCGGTGGAGCGGCTCCGCTGGATCATGAAGCGCCCCTTCCGCAAGTGGGCGCGGTATTCGGCCTCCGGGCCGGGGCTGGTCATGCCAGTGCCGGACGCCAGCCGCTGGGTCCGGTCGCTCGGCCCATTGCGGGCGGCAGTTCGGCCAATACCCAGGAGGGGCGGCTGAGGCCGCGGCGGATCAGGGTCAAGAATGCCTCCCTACGGCTTTTCTGCCATGACCATGCCAGGTCCAGAGGACAGCGTGTAGGCGCCGCGGCCGACTTTCGCGAGAGTTGATCCATCGCCTCGACGTGCGCCGCGTCCGCACGGCTCGCTCTCGAACGGCCCGAACTCGCTGGTAAAAGCGTTGTCGGCCGGATCAGCCGAAGCCGAGGAAGCCGGGAGCGTACTGGAGCGGCGGCGCGGCCGCGAGCGCCGCGATGTCGGGAACCGAACGAGCCGTGCGCGGGTCTCCGGCCAGCAAGCGCTCCATTGCCGCCGCGGCGGCCAGGACCTGGGCATCGCCGCCCCGCCGGCCCACGATCTGCAAGCCGAACGGCATGTCGTTGCGGTCCAGTCCGACCGGCAGCGACACCGCGGGATGGCCGACCAGCGACACGGCATAGGCCAAAGCCAGCCAATGGAAGTACGTGCGGGTCGGCGTGCCGTCGATGCTGGCGGGAAACAGCTCCGACCAAGGCCGCGGGCTGATGGTGACGGCGGGCGACAGGATTACGTCGAAACCATCGAAGAAATCCAACCACCGGCGGTACAGCACCGTCTGATGCTGCAAAGCCCGCGCCACGTCGAGAGCGCCGAGCCGCAGCCCGGCCGCGACGTCCGCATGCACGTTCGGGCCGACCTGGTCCGGCGTGTCCCGCACCCGGTCGTGGTGGCTGGCCAACGCCGCGGCCGCGCGCAGTGTTTCGAACGCCTCGTTCGTTCCGGCGCAGTCGGGCGACGCCTCCTCGCAACGGCCGAAGACGTGGCGGAACAGCGCGGTTTTCTCGGCGAACACTTCGGCGATGTGCCGCTCGGTCGGGGCGATGCCGAAATCAGGGGTGAGCGCGACGCGCAGCCCGGCCAGGTCCACTGCCGCGGGCACGGCGAAGTCCTCGGGCCGGCGCACCGCGCGGCCCGCGACCGTGCAGGCCAACGGGTCACGCGCGTCGTCGGACGCCATGCAGGACAGCAGCAGGCACAGATCAGGCACGGTGCGCGCCATCGGACCGAGCACCGAAAGCGGGTTCCAGCCCAACGGGCGCTTCTCGCTCGGCACCAGGCCCGGCGTGGGGCGGAAGCCGACGATGCCGCAGAACGCGGCCGGGTTGCGGAGCGAGCCGCCCATGTCGGACCCGGTGGCAAGCGGCACCATCCCGGTCGCCAGCGCCGCCGCCGACCCTCCGGACGACCCGGCCGCGGACCGCAAGGGGTCGAACGGGTTGCCCGTCCGCCATACACGGCGTTTCGCGTATTGGCCCCAGCTCCCCACTCCGGCGTGTTGGTCTTGCCCAGCACGACCGCGCCTGCCTGTCGGGCGGCCTGCACGATCAACTCGTCCCGCGCCGGCACATGGTGGCGGAACAACGTGCTGCCGTAGGTGGTGCGCAGGCCCGCCACGTCCTCCAGGTCCTTGACCCCGAGAGGCAGGCCGTGGAGAGAACCAAGCGCGCCGCGCATCGTGGCGGCGTCGCAGGCTGCCGCGGCGGCGCGGGCGCGGTCGAAATCCCGCGCCACCATGGCGTTCACTGCCGCATCGACGGCGAGGATGCGGCCAACGCAGCTTTCGACCAGTTCGACAGCCGACAGCCGCTTGCAGCCGATCAGCCGGCGGGCCTCAACCGCATCGAGGTCACAAGGCTCGTTCAAGAACCGGGTCCCACCGAGGCGCGGCAAGCACCTCGGCCAGGTGCCGAGAATGCGGGTCAGACCGGTCAGCTCAGGCCAAAGTGCTGGCGGTAGCGCCGGAAACAGGCGGTGCCGCATTCCAAGCGCATCAAAGCGCCTTCCGCGATGGCCGGCGCATAATCAGGATTTTCTGCCACCAAGGGGTGCAGCGCCTCGGCATTCCAAGCGGCAGAATGCTTCACGTCCAGCACGGAATGAAGGTCGAAGTAATGGCGGTCGCTGGCCGGAACCCCCAACCGCTTCAGGCCTAGCGCCACCAGCGCCGCACGGCCCGGCGCAGTCTGCTCAATGACGCCCAGCGCTCCCATGGACTGGAAAGCATAGCGCCGGTTGGCTGCAAGCCCGGCCATCGTGTTGGCGAGCGCGAGGCTTTCCCACACCGTTGTCTCGACCTCCGGGGCCAGGCCCAGGCGGTGCGCCAACGTGTCGAGCAATGGGCCATGCATGCCCTTGGGATTGCCTCGCCCCATCTCATCCCAGTAGTTCCGGGCAACTTCCAGCTTGGGGCGCTGAGGCAGGCGCACCTGGGTCAACGCCGCCAAGTCTTCGAACCCGGCCTCGCCTGCGACCTCTTGGGTCAGAAACCAGCACATTTCCTCCCGCGTGGCCGTCTCCGCAAGCCAGGGGAACAAGGGATCGTTCTGGCCCGGTCCCGTACGGTCCAGTTCCTCGAACCAGGCCACAAAAGCGTCGGGGTCTCGGGGGGCCTGCGCGGCCCGTTCGGCGACCGCGGCGCGCGAAGCCTCAAGCCAGGCACCCTCCTCGACCAGCAGATCCGCTTGCGCCCTGATATCTGCCCGCCAATCCGTGCTGGGCAGCGCCGGAGCGAACCGTCGATTGTTGAAGGCTGCCAGCCGGCGGTGCCAGTGATCTTCGGCGGAAAGGGTTGGATGCAGGCCGCCATCAGGCATATCGTTTCATTCCCATTTCTTGACTGTCAGGAGCACGGCGGCGATACGGTCGGCGGACGCATACGCGCCGCCGTCCAATTCCTCGCCGAAGACGTCGGGATCAAGTTCCTCGTAAGTCCAGTTTGCTCCGGACCCACCCATGTGGGCAATTGCGGCCATCTTGAACGGGTCGGTCCCGTTCACGATGGCGGCACCGGTGTAGAGGAGCAGCGTGCCGCCTGGCGCGAGCCGATCCAGCGCAGCCTCCAGGATCGCGAGCGACAGCCCGGCGCCGAGCGGCCCTCCCCCATGGCGATACACCCGCTCGCCGGGATCGACGAGGTAAGGCGGGTTCGAGACGATCAGGTCGAACGGTCCGGAAACCGCAGACAGCAGATCGCTGTCCACCGCCGTAACCTGCACCCCGGCCAGCGCCGCATTGACCCGGGTCATGCGCAAAGCCGAAGGATTGATGTCAACCGCCAACACCTCGGCATCCGGGCGCGCCCGGGCCAGCAGGATGGCGCCAGGCCCGGCGCCGCAGCCGATGTCCACGGCGCGGCGCACCGGGCCGCATTTTTCGAGGTGGGCCAGGATGGCGCGGGCAAAACGGTAGGTGTCGGGTCCGAAAAACACCGAGTCTGCCGCCGTGGTCGGGTAAGCGGAATGCACGAACAGCAAGCTGTCCAAGCTGGATAGCCGCACGGTGCTGCGAAAGCCAGGGCCGCCGGGAACAAGCACGCCGGCGTCCCGCATCAGCGCCAGCATTTCGGGCGGAACCACGTCTTCCCGGAATGGGCGGCTCCATCCGAAGACGCCGGACAAGTCCTGTGACCACCTCGAACCAGGCCGGGCGTTGACGCGGGCATGGGTGGCCGGGGCGGGGGTGGTGAATGCGTATCCCGTGGATCGAACGGCCCGGACCAGTCGGAGCAACCTGGCGTCCGGGTCGGATAATCTGGTTTCGTTCATTGACCAGGCAACGCCGCCCTGCTTCCGGAGTTGCCCGGCTACCGTGCGCCCAGCAACGGCCCCAGCACGTCCACGGTGCCGGTAATCAGCATCTGCACCCCGATGCAGAACAGCATGAACGCCGAAAGCCGCGTCACGGTCTTGCTGCCGGTGCGGCCCAGCAGGTCGGACAAACGGTCCGCATAGGAATAGGTCAGCCAGATCGCGCCCGCCATCGCCACCGCCGCCAGCCCGATGCCAGCATGGAACCCGACCCGCGCCTGGCCCGTTCCGGGATGGCCGGCGCCAAGCGCCACGGCCACCGCAATCGTGCCCGGCCCCGTGGTGAACGGCAGCGTCAGCGGGAAAAACGCTACGTCGTCCGCAACCGCCGGGCCGGCATCGGCCGCCTGTTCCTGCTTGCGGCCCTCGCGTTTCTCAGGCGCGCCGAGCAACTCCCAGGCAAACAGTGCGAGCACAATGCCGCCAGCGATGCGCAGCGCGGCGATCGTGACGCCGAACAGCGCCAGCACGTAAGACCCGGCCCACGATGCCACCAGCATCACCATTAGCGAATACAGCCCGACCCGCCGGGCCAGATTGGTGCGCTCCCCATGGGTGCGGTCGGCCGTGGCCTCCCGGAAGATGAACGCGCCGGCGATGGGATTGATGATGCTGAACAGCGCAGGGAGTGCGACCAGGAATGCTGCAAGCATGGCGCTATGCCCGCGCCTTGCGGCGGATCGGCAGGTTCGTGCGGTAGGCCACGCGCTTCAGCGCGAACGCGCTCTCCACCCCGCGCACGCCAGGGATGCGGGTGAGCCGGGTGCGCAGGAACTCCTCGTAGGCGCCGAGGTCGGGAGCGACAACCCGCAGCAGGTAGTCGCTGGCGCCCGACATGACGTAGCACTCCATGATCTCCGGCAAGTCGGCGATGGCCTTCTCGAACGCTGCCAGATGCTCGTCGGTTTGGGCGGAGAGCCTGACGGAAACAAAGACATTCACCGGCAGCCCAACCCGGTCCTGGTCCAGCAGCGCCACATAGCGGCGGATGATGCCGCCTTCTTCCAGCAGCTTCTGCCGGCGATGCGCCGGGCTTGGCGACAGCCCGGCGGCGTCGGCGATCTCGTTGCTGGTCGCGCGTCCATCCCGCTGCAGGTGGTCCAGGATGGCGAGATCGATGCGGTCGAGGCGCATGACGGTGGGCGATCCTGCTGTATTGCAGCGCAGCATTGGCCAATCCTGCCAATTGCCTGCCTGTGATAGCGCAACTATGGCAGCACCCGCCACCTGCTTCCGGTCTATGCTGCCGCGTTTCCTACGCTGACACGTGTTCGGCTCTTTCGGGAGGCCTGCCATGGACATCGGCTTTGCTGCCACCACGACGCTCGACAGCCGCTACTCCGATCTGGACCGGCCAACGCTGCTGACCGGCACGCAGGCGCTGGTGCGCGTGCTGCTGGAGCAGGCGCGCCTGGACCGCGAGGCCGGGTTGCGGACCGGCGGCCTGGTCTCCGGCTACCGCGGGTCGCCGCTCGGCGGCCTCGACCGCGAGCTGTGGCACAAGGAAAAGCTGCTGACCGACTGCGGCGTCCGGTTCCAGCCCGGGCTGAACGAGGACCTGGCGGCGACGATGCTTTGGGGCAGCCAGCAAATCGACACCTTCCCGGGCAAGCGCGTCGATGGCGTGTTCGGCATGTGGTACGGCAAGGGACCCGGCGTGG
>CAXUIQ010000183.1:0-7668 GCA_964250815.1 uncultured Acetobacteraceae bacterium | reverse complement strand
GGCCCTGGCGGCTGCGCAGGCGGAGGAGCGGCTGGGGCCGGACGCCGCGCTGCCCGACCCGCCCGCCGACCGGTCGCAGGCGGCGGAGGACCGTGCCCGCGCCCGCTTCGAGCAGCAGGCGCGCGCCCGCGACGCCTTCGGCCCGGTGAACGGGCGGGCGGAGATTGAAGCGGCGGCTTTGGCTGAAGAGGCCACCTCTCTCGGGCGCGACCGCGACGAGCTGGCCGCCGCCATCGCCAAGCTGCGCGGCGGCATCGGCCACCTGAACCGCGAAGGGCGCGAGCGGCTGAACCGCGTGTTCGGGGAGGTGGACCGGCGGTTCCAGGCGCTGTTCGCCCGCGTGTTCGAGGGCGGGCGGGCGCACCTGGCGCTGACCGGCGACGACGACCCGCTGCAGGCGGGGCTGGAGATCTACGCGCAGCCGCCGGGCAAGAAGCTGGCGGCGCTGTCCCTGCTGTCCGGGGGCGAGCAGGCGCTGACGGCGCTCAGCCTGGTGTTCGCGGTGTTCCAGTGCAACCCGGCGCCGCTCTGCGTGCTGGACGAGGTCGATGCGCCGCTCGACGACGCCAACGTGGACCGCTTCTGCGCCCTGCTGGCGGACATGGTGCGAGGGACCGGGACGCGCTTCCTGGTGGTCACGCACCACCAGCTCACCATGGCGCGGATGGACCGGCTGTATGGGGTGACGATGCAGGAGCGCGGGGTGTCCCGCGTGCTGTCCGTCGATCTGCGCGCGGCGGCGAGCCTGGTGGACGCGGTGGCGGCCGAGTAGTCCTACCATGCCTTGACACCCCGCACCCCCGCCGGTAGCAAGCCCCGGCCTGCGTGGCGCGGCCGGATGGGCGTGCGGGGGGCAAGGGATGAGCGACAAGGAAGGCGGCTCCTTCGAGGAGCGGCTGCAGGCAGCGCGGACGAGGCAGGCCAAGGGTGCCCCGGCGCCTTCCGCCGGGGCGAAGGAGGCGACGGGCGCCATGGGCGTCGGCGTCCGGGTCGGCATCGAGCTGGTGTCGGCCCTGGCGGTTTCGGTCGCCATCGGCTGGGGGCTGGACCGGTGGCTGGGCACGCGGCCGTGGATGCTGGCCTTGTTCGTGCTGCTGGGGGGCGCCGCCGGGGTGGCCAACGTGTGGCGCCTGATGATGCCGCGCGCCCCGCGGGCTTGAGGGTTTGGAGAGGGACGGGAACGTGGCGGCTGAAGGCAAGATGGACGCGCTGGGCCAGTTCGAGCTGCACACGGCGCTTGGCGGCCTCGGGCGGTCGGTGAACTTCACCAACTCGAACCTGATGATGCTGCTCGGCGGCGCGCTGACCGTCGGCCTGCTGTACTACGGCATGAAGCCGCGCGCCGTGGTGCCGGGGCGGCTGCAATCGCTGGCGGAAATCTGCTACGGCGGGCTGCTCGGCATGGCGGAAAGCAGCATCGGGCCGGAAGGGAAGCGCTTCTTCCCGTTCGTCCTCACGCTGTTCTTCTTCGTGCTGATGGGCAACATGCTGGGCCTGCTGCCCTATTCCTTCACCTACACCAGCCACATCGCGGTCACGGCCGGGCTTGCCGTCATGGTCATCGTGGTCGTCACGGTCGTGGCGCTGCGCATCCACGGCATGCACTTCTTCTCCTACTTCTTCCCGGAGGGCGCGCCGAAGCTGCTGGCGCCGCTGATCATCCCGATCGAGGTGATCTCCTACCTGTCCCGCCCGGTGTCGCTGTCCATCCGCTTGTTCGCCAACATGGTCGCCGGCCACGTGATGTTCGAGGTGTTCGCCACCTTCATCGTGCTGCTGGGCGGCGCGGGCGTGGTCGGCGCGGGCCTCGGCATCGTGCCGATGGCCCTGAACGTCGTGCTGATCGGCTTCGAGCTGCTGGTCGCGGCCTTGCAGGCCTACGTGTTCGCGATCCTGACCTGCATCTATCTCCACGACGCCGTGCACCTGCACTGACGCGGGCGCGCATCCTTTTCCCTTTCACACACAAGGACTGAACCCATGGAAGTCGCTGCTGCAAAGGCCCTCGGGGCCGGCTTGGCCGTCATCGCGCTCGCGGGCGTGGGCATCGGCATCGGCAACATCTTCTCGTCGATGGTGTCCACCGTGGGCCGCAACCCGGCCGCCCGCGACGCCGTGTTCCCCATCGGCATCCTGGGCTTCGCGCTGACGGAAGCGGTGGCGCTGTTCGCCCTGCTGATCGCCTTCCTGATCCTGTTTACCTAAGCCCCCGCTTGCCGGGGCCGGCACCGCGCCGGTCCCGCCCCCTTTCTCTCGCGGGACCCAGCGCCATGCCGCAACTCGACTTCGCCAACCCGCTGACCATCGCCCAGGTCGTCTGGATGGCGATCATCTTCGGCGTCCTGTACTACGTCCTCGCGCGCTACACTCTGCCGCAGGTGGCGGAGGTCGTGGACGGCCGGGCCAACCGGATCGCCGCCGACCTGGACAGCGCCCGTGCCGCCAAGGCGCAGTCGGATGCCGCCATCGCCGAGGTCAACGAGGCCGGGCGCCGGGCCAACGCGGAAGCGCAGGCCGCGATCAACGATGCCGTCGCCCGGGTCAAGGCGGAGGCGCTCGAACAATCGCGCGCCGCGGACGAGCGCCTGAACCAGCAACTGGCGGAAGCCGAGCAGCGCATCGGCGAAGCCCGGCGCGCCGCCATGGGCGCGCTGCGCGAAGTCGCGCGGGACACTGCCGGCGCGCTCGTCACCCGGCTGACCGGCCACGCCCCGGACCCGTCCGCGGTCGAGGGCGCCGTGGGCGCCGCCATGGCCGCCCGGTCCTGACGCCAGCCAATCCGAGGGACCAAGCCCCATGCACGAGAATGCAAGCCTCTGGGCTGACCCGCGCTTCTGGGTGGCCCTCGCCTTCACCGTGTTCTTCGCCATCTTCGGCCGCAAGCTGTTCGCCCCGCTGCTGGCCCTGCTGGACAACCGCAGCGCCGGCATCAAGCGCGAACTGGAGGAGGCAAGCCGGCTCCGCCAGGAAGCGGAAGCCATGCTGGCCGACGCCCAGGCGCGGCGCCAGGCGGCGTTGCAGGAAGCGCAGGCCATGCTGGACAACGCCCGGACCGAGGCGCAGCGCGCCAGCGAAGCCGCCCGCGCCGAAGCCGCCAGCAGCGCCGCCCGGCGGGAGCAGATGGCCATGGACCGCATCGCCGCCGCCGAGAAGACGGCGGTGGCCGATGTGCGCCATGCTGCCGCCGACCTGGCCGGACGCGCCGCGGAGCGGATCTTGGCCGAGAACTTCCCTGCCGAGGCGGACGCGGCGCTGATCGACCGGGCGATCCAGGGCCTTCCGGCCGCGCTCGCCAGCCGCCGCGCCGCGTGACCCGGGCCGTGGCCTAGCGGATGTTGCCGTAGGACGGCGCGCCCAGGCCGGGGCAGGCGCATTGGGTGCCGACCGGACCCTGCGGCACCTGGCAGATGTAGAAACCCGCCTTGCACGTCGTGCCGAGGTGTCCCACCACCTGCCCGGCGTTCGGCGTTCCCGCGGCCCCCAGCACCGGGCTGGTCGGCGCATACGGCACCGGCCCGATCGCGTCCGGATTGCTGTAGCAGCCGCCGAGCGCCAACAGGCTCCCCAACGCCAGCACATGCGTCGCGAGCACCGGCTTCACGTTGAACATGACATCACCCCTTCCCAAGCGTCAGCCATGTTCAACGATTGCGGGTCCGACTAGTTTTTTGCTTTATCAACAAGGCGGTTCTGCGCGATCCACGGCATCATTGCCCGCAGCCGTTCGCCCACCTGCTCGATGGGATGCTCGCCCATGCGGCGCCGGGTGGCCTTGAAGCTGGCCTGGTTGGTTCGGTTCTCCAGCATCCAGTCGCGGGCGAAGCGGCCGGACTGGATGTCTTCCAGAACGCGCTTCATCTCCGCCTTGGTTTCCGCGGTGACGATGCGCGGGCCGGTCACGTACTCGCCGTACTCGGCGGTGTTGGAGATCGAGTAGTTCATGTTGGCGATGCCGCCCTCGTAGATCAGGTCCACGATCAGCTTCACCTCGTGCAGGCACTCGAAATACGCCATCTCCGGCGCGTAGCCGGCCTCCACCAGCGTTTCGTAGCCGGCCTTGATGAGTTCCACCAGGCCGCCGCACAGCACCGCCTGCTCCCCGAACAGGTCGGTCTCGCACTCCTCCTTGAAGGTCGTCTCGATGATGCCGGCCCGGCCGCCGCCGATGGCGCTGGCGTAGCTCAGCGCCACGTCCAGCGCGTTGCCGCTCGGGTCCTGCGCCACGGCCACGAGACAGGGCACGCCGCCGCCGCGCTGGTACTCACTGCGCACCGTATGGCCCGGGCCTTTCGGCGCGATCATGAACACGTCGATGTCCGGGCGCGGGTCCAAAAGGTTGAAATGCACGTTCAGCCCATGGGCGAAGGCCAGCGCCGTGCCGGGCTTCATGTTGGGGCCGAGCTTTTCGCGGTAGAGGTCTCCCTGTCCCTCGTCGGGCGTCAGCACCATGACCACGTCGGCCCAGCGCGCCGCATCGGCCGGGTCCATGACGCGGATGCCGGCAGCCTCCGCCTTGGCGACGCCACCTGACCCGGCGCGCAGGCCGACCGCCAAATCCTTCACGCCGCTGTCCCGCAGGTTGGCGGCGTGGGCATGGCCCTGGCTGCCGTAGCCGATCACCGCGACCTTCTTGCCCTTGATCAGGTTCACGTCGGCGTCGCGGTCGTAATACACGCGCATGGGGGAGGTCCTCGGTTGTGTGTGTCCGTGCTTCTAGCGCCTGTTCTAGCGACCTGGGCGCGCCTGCCTAGAGGCGGGAGGACAGCGTCCGCGTGCCGCGGGCGATGGCCGCTACCCCGGTGCGGCTGACCTCGGCCAAGCCGATGGGGCGCAGCAGCTCGATGAAGCTGTCGAGCTTCTGCGTGCCGCCCGTCAGCTCGAACACGAAGCTCTCCACGGTGGCGTCGATCACTCGGGCGCGGAACGCTTCGGCCAGGCGCAGCGCCTCCGCCCGGTTGGCGCCGTCGCTGATCACCTTCACCATGGCGAGTTCCCGCGCCAAGTGCGGCCCTTCCTGCGAAAGCTCGGCGATTCGGTACACCGGCACCAGGCGCGCAAGCTGCGCCTTGATCTGCTCGATCACCATGTCGGTGCCGCTGGTCACGATGTTGATGCGGCTGCGGCTGCCGCCGGCATCGACGGAGGCCACCGTGAGGCTGTCGATGTTGTAGCCGCGCCCGGCGAACAGGCCGATCACGCGGGCCAGCACCCCGCTCTCGTTGTCCACCAGCACGGAAATGGTGGCGGAGCGCCGGGGCAGCGCCGCCGCCTCCTGGGCGGAGAAGGTGGGCGGCGCCGCGGGATGGGGGGACTGGTCCGACATCAGACCAGCATCAGCCCTTCGTCGGTGATGGAGGCCGTGCGGTCCTGGTGCTCCGGCCCCAGGATCATCTCGTTGTGCGCGGCGCCGGAGGGGATCATCGGGAAGCAGTTCTCCTTTTGGTCCACGCAGATGTCGGCGATCACCGGGCGGTCGATGGCGATCATCTCCCGGATCACCCGGTCCAGGTCATCGACGCCCGTGGCGCGCAAGCCGACGCCGTGGAACGCCTCCGCCAGCTTCACGAAGTCCGGCAGCGCCTCCGAGTAGCTTTCGGAGTAGCGCCCGCCGTGCAGCAGCTCCTGCCACTGGCGCACCATGCCCATGTATTGGTTGTTCAGGATGAACACCTTCACCGGCAGGCGGTATTGCGCGAGCGTCGCCATCTCCTGGATGTTCATCTGCACGCTGGCTTCCCCGGAGATGTCGATCACCAGGGCGTCGGGATGGGCGATCTGCACCCCCATCGCCGCCGGCAGGCCGTAGCCCATGGTGCCGAGGCCGCCCGAGGTCATCCAGCGGTTCGGCTGGTCGAAGCGGAAGTGCTGCGCCGCCCACATCTGGTGCTGGCCGACCTCCGTGGTGATGAAGGTCTCCCGGCCCGTCTCCCGGGTGATTTCGTACAGGCGGCGGATGGCGTGCTGCGGCTTGATGACGGCGCCCGGCGCGGGGTCCTGGGTGAACTTGAGGCTTTCCACCGCGCGCCAGGCGTCGATCTGCCGCCACCAGGAGGCCAGGGCTTCCCGGTCCTGCCGCGCGCCGTCGGCGTGCCAGGCGGCCAGCAGCGCTTCCAGCACCCGGCCGGCGTCGCCCACGATGGGCACATCGACCAGCACGTTCTTGTTGATGCTGCTGGGGTCGATGTCGGCGTGGATCTTGCGGCTGCCGGGGCTGAAGGCGTTGATGCGCCCGGTCACGCGGTCGTCGAACCGCGCGCCGATGTTCAGCATCACGTCGCAGCCGTGCATGGCGTTGTTGGCCTCGTACGTGCCGTGCATCCCGAGCATGCCCAGGAACTGCGGGTCGTTCGACGGGTAGGCGCCCAGGCCCATCAGCGTGTTGGTGCAGGGCATCCCCGTGGCGCGCACGAAGGCGACCAGCGCCGCGGAGGCGGCGTCGCCCGAGTTGATGACGCCGCCGCCGGTATAGACGATGGGCCGCTTGGCCGCTTTCAGCAGGCGCACGGCCTCCTTGATGCGGGCCGGGTCGGGTTCGGTCATGGGGCGGTAGCTGCGGTGCGGCTCCTCCGAGGCGGGCTGGTAGGGCGCCGGCGCGATCAGGATGTCCTTGGGCAGGTCGATCAGCACCGGGCCGGGCCGTCCGGTGCGGGCGATGTAGAACGCCTCGTGCACCGTGCGGGCCAAGTCCTCCGACCGGCGGACCAGGTAGTTCTGCTTGGTGGCGGCGCGGGTGATCCCTGTGGTGTCAGCCTCTTGGAAGGCGTCGTTGCCGATCAGGTGGGTCGGCACCTGGCCGGTCAGGCAGACCACCGGGATGCTGTCCATCAGCGCATCGACCAGGCCCGTCACCGCGTTGGTGGCGCCCGGGCCGCTGGTGACGAGCACGACGCCCACCTTGCCGGTGCTGCGGGCATAGCCCTCCGCCGCGTGCACCGCCGCCTGCTCGTGCCGCACCAGGATGTGGCGGATGCTGTTCTGCTGGAAGATCGCGTCGTAGATCGGCAGCACCGCGCCGCCGGGGTAGCCGAAGATCACCTCGACGCCCTGGTCGCGGAGCGCGCGGAGCAGGGTTTCCGCGCCGGATTGCTGCTGCATGGCCGTCATGTCGTCACTCCCAATGCACCCGGCGGCGCCCCGTCCGATGCGCCGCGCCGGCCCTCAAGTTTAATGAAATGCATTAAAGCACACCAAACGCTTTCCGAAAATTGCGTTCTGTCCGCGAACCGCGCATGGATCGTATGCGTGGCGCACGGGTCAACGACCATCCGGCGGCGGAACCAGGTTGACTGGCGCTTGGCGTACTGCCCGGAGGACAGCACGGCGCGGCGCCGCGCCTCTGCCAAGGTCAGTTCCCCCCGGACATAGGCGGACAGCTCCTTCATGCCAACTGCGCGCAGCGCCGGAAGCGCCGGGTCGAGGCCGAGCGCCAGCAGCGCCGCCGCTTCCTCCGCCGCGCCGGCCGTCAGCATCGCCGTGAACCGAATGTCGATTGCATTTCGCAACATATCACGCGGCGGGTCCAGCAGCATCATCCGAAAGGACCAGGGGGGCCGCGTCGGCGCCGTGGCGTGCCAGGCCGCGAGGCCTTGCCCGGTGCCGCGCCAGACTTCCCAGGCACGGGCCAGCCGCTGGCCGTCGCTGGGGCGCAGCGTCGCGGCGGTGGCCGGG
>CAXUIQ010000182.1:0-7673 GCA_964250815.1 uncultured Acetobacteraceae bacterium | reverse complement strand
CAGCAACGGGCCGGACGGGTTGCAGCTCGCGGCCCGCGTGAGCGCGCACACGAGGCAGGTCGGCCTCCTGGTGGCGCACCGCCCGGGGTTCCAGGCGCCGACCACCGCCGCGCGGGCGTTCGCGACGCTGGATCAGCTCAGCGGCGGGCGGGCAGCGATCCACGTGATCTCCGGCGGGGACGACCAGGACCAGGCGCGCGACGGCGACTGGCTCGGCAAGGACGAGCGCTATGCCCGCACGGACGAGTACGTGGACGTGCTGAAGCGGGTCTGGACGGCGGACGCGCCGGTGGACCACGAGGGCACGTTCTACCGCATCCAGGGGGCGTCGCCCGCGGTGCAGACGGTGCAGCGCCCGCGCATCCCGATCTACTTCGGCGGCGCGTCGGATGCTGCGATCCGCGTGGCGGGCCGGCATGCCGACGTGTATGCGCTGTGGGGCGAGACCCGGGCGCAGGTGGCCGAGATCACCGGCCGGGTGCGGGCGGAAGCCGCGAAGCACGGGCGCGACATCCGTTTCAGCCTGTCGTTCCGCCCGATCCTGGGGGCGACGGAGGACGAGGCCTGGGCGCGGGCCGAGGACATCCTGGCCCGCACGGTGCGCGTGCGGGGCGAAGCTGCGCTGGGTCCGGCGGGCGGGCCGCCGGCCAACGCCGGGTCGCAGCGCCTGCTGGCGGCGGCGGCGCTGGGCGACCGTCCGGAAGGGCGGCTCTACACCGCCATCGCCCGGGCGACCGGGGCGCGCGGCAACACCACCGCCCTGGTCGGCACGCCGCGGCAGGTGGCGGAGGCGCTGCTCGACTACCACGCGCTCGGCGTCACGACGTTCCTGATCCGCGGCTTCGACCCGCTGGAGGACGCGCTGGACTACGGCCGCACCCTGCTGCCGCTGACCCGGCGGATGCTGGCCGAGCGCACCGGCCGCCAGGCCGCGGCGGAGTAGCGCGGCGCCCTGTCCGGCGTCGATGGCCTGACAGGCTGGATGGCACGACTTTTGCCACATCCGTGATCGACGCAGGACAGGAGAAGACCTTGCCAGAGCCGACGCTCTCATCCGCCACGCCCCCGCCGGTCCGGCTCGTCATCCTGGCCATCCAACACGTGCTGGTGATGTACGCAGGCGCGGTCGCCGTGCCCCTGATCCTGGGCGCGGCGCTGAAGCTGCCGCGGGACCAGGTGGCGCTGCTGATCAACGCGGACCTGTTCGCCTGCGGCGTCGCGACCTTCATCCAGGCCTACGGCGTGGGGCCGGTCGGAATCCGCTTGCCGGTGATGATGGGCGTCACCTTCGCGTCCTTGTCGCCGATGCTGGCGATGGCCAACAACCCGGCCCTGGGCTTGCCGGCGATCTTCGGCTCGGTGATCGCGGCTGGCGTCTTCGGCGTCGTGGTCGCCCCGTTCATCAGCCGCCTGCTGCGCTTCTTCCCGTCCGTGGTCACGGGGTCGATCATCACGGTGATCGGCATCACGCTGATGCGGATCGGCATCAACTGGATCGGCGGCGGGCGCCCGGCCGCCCCGGACTTCGGCGCGCCGGGATACCTCGGCGTGGCGGCGATTGTTCTGCTCATTATCTTGCTGCTGCTGCGCTTCGGTGCCGGTTTTCTGCGCAACACGGCGGTGCTGATCGGCATCGTGGCGGGCTACCTGCTCACCCTGGCGCTGGGCTGGGGCAACCTCGAAGGGCTGGACGCGCAGCCTTGGCTCGCCGTCGTCCGGCCCTTGCAGTTCGGCCTGCCGCGCTTCGACCTGGTGGCGTGCCTGTCGATGTGCCTGGTGATGGTCGTCGTGATGATCGAGAGCACGGGCATGTTCCTGGCCCTCGGCACCATGGTCGGACGCCCGGTGGAGCAGGCCGGTCTGGCCCGCGGGCTGCGCGCCGACGGCGTGGGCACGATCATCGGCGGCCTGTTCAACACCTTCCCCTACACCTCCTTTTCGCAGAACGTGGGGCTGGTGGGCGTGACCGGGGTGACAAGCCCCATGGTGTGCGTGGCCGGCGGCGCGATCATGCTGCTGCTGGGGCTGGTGCCCAAGCTCGCCTTCGTCGCGGCCTCCGTGCCGCAGTGCGTGCTGGGGGGCGCGGGCGTGGTCATGTTCGGGATGGTGGCGGCGACCGGCATCCGCATCCTGGCTTCGGTGGACTACGAGGGGCGCCGGGGCAACGTGTTCGTGGTGGCGATCTCCATTGGCTTCGGCATGATCCCGCTGGTCGCGCCCACGCTGTTCCATGCGGCGCCGGACATGCTCAAGACCATGCTGGACAGCGGCATCCTGCTCGCTTCCGTGACGGCGGTGGCGCTCAACGCCTTCTTCAACCCGGACCAAATCACCGCCGGGGCGCATGCCGCCCCGCTGGTGGTGGCCGACCATGCCTGAGAGGAGGCGTCCATGCCGCTGATCCAGAACACCTACGGCAAGGGCCGCGTGCGGGTGATGCGGGTGCACCGCGGCGACCGGCACGAGGTGCGCGAACTGACCATCCAGACCATGCTCGACGGCGACTTCGCCGCCGCCTACACCGCGGGCGACAACCGCACGGTGGTCGCGACCGACACGATCAAGAACATCGCCTACATCGTGGCGCGGGAGAACATGACGGCGGGGACCGAGGAATACGGCGAGGCGCTGGCCGCACGCTTCCTCCGGCGCTATCCCCAGGTGGAGCGGGTGCGGGTCTCGATGCGCGAAACCCGGTGGACGCGGGCGAGCTTCGGCGGAAGCCCGCACCCCCACAGCTTCGTGCTGGACGGCAACGGCCAGCCCACGGCGGAGGTCGCCGCGACGCGGGACGGGGCGACGGTCGTCTCCGGCATCGCAGGCTACACCTTCATGAAGACGACCGAGTCCGGCTGGGTCGATTACGTGATGGACGAATACACCACGCTGCCGCCGACGCAGGACCGCATCGCCGCGACGGCGATGGATGCGAGCTGGACCTGGCGGCGCGTGCCTGCGGACTACGCCGCCGCGAACGCGCACATCCTTTCCACCATGCTGGAAGTGTTCGCCACCACATACAGCTACGGCGTGCAGGACAGCCTGTACCGGATGGGGGAGGCTGCGCTCGCCGCGGTGCCGGAGCTGGACACGATCCGGATGGCGTGCCCCAACAAGCACTACCTGCCGGTGAAGCTGGAGCCGTTCGGGTTGTTCTCGGACAACATGGTGTTCACGCCCACGGACGAGCCGCACGGGCAGATCGAGTGCGCAGTCGGCCGCTGACCCTTCCCCCCGGGCCGTCAGCTCCCGCGGTAGGTCGAGTAGGCGCCGGGGCTGACGAGCAGCGGGATGTGGTAGTGCGCTTCCGGCTCCGAGATGCCGAACCGGATGGGGATGGCGTCGAGGAACGGCGGTCGCTCCGTGCGCTCGGCGAAATACGCGCCGACCTGGAAGCGCAGCTCGTACACCCCGATCCGCAGCGGCGCGCCGGACAGCAGCGGCGCCGGCGTGCGGCCGTCCGCGTTCGTGACGCTGCTGGCCAGAGGAACGGCGCGCCCGCCCCCCACGTCCAGCAGTTCCATGGGGATGCCCTCCGCCGGACGCCCGGCCGCGGTGTCCAGGACGTGCGTGGTGAGCGAGCCGTTGACCACCGGCATGCCGGGGCCGGTCGCTTGGTCCGCGAGGCGCAGGCGGGTGATGAAGCCGATCTCCCGCAGCGCCGTGTCCCGCTCGGCTACGGGATCGCTGTCCAGCCGGCGCTTGAACTCGGCCAGGATCGAGGCGCGGGTGTGGCGGCGCACGCACAGGATGAACGGGAAGCCGAAGCGGTCGGCATAGGCCCGGTTCAGCGCGGCAAGGGCCTGCGCGTCGTCCTCCGGGCGTTGCAGGCCCAGCGCCGACTGCTCCGCCATGGAGGCTGCGCCGATTTCCCCGGCCATCGCCGCGGCGCCCCCAAGTTCCGGGTGGCCGCGCAGGAAGGATGTAACCCGCTCGGGCGGGGCGGCGCGCACGGCAGCGCACATCGCCTCGTACAGCGCCGCGACCGTCGCGAAGGGCCGGGCGGCGGCGGCCTGCTCGGCGACCCAGGGCGCGTCCTCGAACACCGCGCCGAGGGCGGCGGCGAATTCGGACGCCGGGGCGGCATTCAGGGCGTCGAGGGCATGGCTCATGCAGGCGCCTTCAGGTGGTCGTATGTCGCGGTCAGCCGCTGCGTCAGGTAGGCGCCCGCGGTGATCGGGGCGTAGCGCGGCGGGGCGCCGGGGGCGAGACAGGTGGGCAGCGCCTCCACCAGCGCGTCCGGGTGGGCGTCGCCGAAGAAGGCGACGGAGTAGCGCTCCGCCGCCGGGCGCAGCACGCGGTGCGGGGTGGACACGTACACGTCGTTGGTCCAGCGCATCAGGCAGTCGGCGATGTTGCAGACGAAGGCCCCCTCCATGTGCGGCGCGTCCAGCCATACCCCGTCGCGCCGCCGCACTTGCAGCCCGGCGACGCCGTCCGTCGCCAGAATGGTCAAGTTGCCGTAGTCCGTGTGCTCGCCCGCGCCTAGCTCGCCCGCGCCGTCCCCGGGACCCGCGGGGTAGTGCAGCAGCCGCAGGGTGGAGGCGGAGCGCGCCAGCTTGGGGGAGAAGAAGCCCTCCTCCAGCCCCAGGTCGAGCGAGAAGCCGCGATGGACGTCGTCCTGCAGCCGCTCGCACGCCGCATAGTAGGCCAGCAGCGTGTCCCGCAGGCCCGGCACCGGCGGCCACAGGTTCGGGCCGCGGAACGGCGCGCCGGCCAGCACCTCCGGGTCGTCCGGCGGCAGGTCCAGGCCGATGTTGAACGCCTCCTTCTGGTCTGCCGCCGCCGCCTCGTCCAGCCGCTCGGTGCCGAAGCCGACATAGCCGCGGTTGTGCGGGGAGAGCTTGACCGAGACCCGCTCCTTTTCCGCGTTTGGCAGCGCGAACAGCCGGGCGGCGGCCTCGAACACGTCCCGCCGCAGGGCGTCCGGGATGCCGTGGCCGATGACGTAGAAGAACCCGACCTCTCGGCACGCGCGGCCCAGCGCCGCCGCCACGGCCCGGCGCGGCCCTGGCTCGTCCGCGCGCAGGCCGGACACGTCGATGACAGGAATGCCGTCCATGCGAACCCCCTAACGCTCGTCACGGAAATAGGGCACGCCCAGCGCCGCGGGCGCCAGGAGCCGCCGGGTGCGGCCAGCCAGCAGGGCCGGCAGGATCATGAAGGCGATGGTGCCGAGGTACGGCAGCATGGACAGGAAGGCCGGCGGCACCGGCCAGTTGCGCGCCTGGCCCACGAAGCCCAGGGCGGTGATCAGCCCGAACAGGAACGCGCCCAGCACCGCGTTCAGCGGGCGGAAGCCGGCGAAGATCACCAGCGCCACGGCGATCCAGCCGCGCCCGCCGGTGATGCCGTCCGACCACGACGGCACGAAAGCGAGCGTCAGGGTGCCGCCCGCCGCCCCGGCCAGCCCGGCGCCCGCGACCACGTAGGCGAACCGCAGCAGCCCGACCTTGACGCCCGCCGCGTCCGCCGCCGCCGGGTTCTCGCCCACCGCGCGCAGGTTCATGCCATGCCGGGTGCGGTATAGCAGCCAGTGCAGGAACAGCGGCAGTGCGATCCAGATGAGATAGATCAACGGGTTCTGCGAGAACACCGCCCGCCCCAGCACCGGCAGGTCCGACAGGCCCGGGATCGCCACGCCCTCGAACACCGCCCGCGCCGGCTGGCCGGAATACGGGCGGCCCACCGCCGATGCGAGGCCAGACCCGGCGATGGTGAGCGCCAGCCCGCACAAGGTCTGGTTCGCCCGCAGCCCCACGGTCGCGCCCGCGAACACCGCGCCGAACGCAGCCCCGACCAAGATGGCCGCGAGCAATCCCATGGCCGGGCTGGCGCCCCGCGCCACGGCGATGATCGCGGTGACGCCGCCCAGCGCGAACAAGCCTTCCAGCCCCAGGTTGAACACGCCGACGCGCTCCGCCAGCACCTCCCCGAGCGCGCCCAGCACCAGCACGCCGCCGGCCAGCAGCGTGGTGGACAGCACGCCGGTCAGCAGGTCGATCATGCCGCGCGCGCCTTGCTGCGGGGCAGGCGGTAGTAGGCGATGCGCTCCCCCACCGCGGTGAACAGCAGCACGAGGCCGGTCAAGGCCAGCACCTCGTAGTTGGACACCCCGTAGGTTTGCAGCACCGTGCCCGCGTTCAGGATCACCGCCATCAGCAGCGCCGCCGGCAGCACCGCCAAGGGCACGCCCCCGGCCAGCACGGCGACCATGATGCCGAGGTAGCCGTAGTTGTTGGAGATGCCGCCTTGCAGGCGGTGCACGGTGCCGACCACCTCCAGCATTCCCGCCACCCCGGCCAATCCGCCCGACAGCAGCAGCACCTGCATGAGCCGCCGCCGCACCGGGATGCCGGCGTAGTGCGCCGCATGGCGGTTGGCGCCGGACAGCCGGACCTCGTAGCCCCAGCGCGTGAGGGACGACAGCGCCGCCATGGCCAGCACGAGCGCCGCCGACACGCCCAAGCCCCAATGCAGGTCGTCCAGCAGCGGCGGCAGCTCGTAGGGAATGCGCGCGGTGGCGGAGGTCACCGCCTGGCCCGGGTCGCGGAGCGGGCCGGTGCAAAGGTAGTTCACCAGCAGCACCGCGACGAAGTTGAGCAGCAGCGTGGTGATGATCTCGTCCACGAGCAGGAACGCGCGGGAAGCCGCGGGCAGCAGCACCCAGGCGGCGCCCCCGGCGAAGCCCGCCAGCCCCAGCAGCGGCAGCATGAGGGGGGCCGGGCCATGGACGTTGAGGCCGACCAAGGTGGCGGCGATGGCGCCGGCGTAGAACTGCCCCTCGCCGCCGATGTTCCACAGCCCGATGCGCAGCGCCACCGCCGCCGCGAGGCCGGTGAGCAGCAGCGGCGAGTACAGCAGCCCCAGGTCCTCCAGCCCGAACAGGTTGCCGAGCGAGCTTTGCACAACGCTCGCGGCCAGCATGGGCACGTCGTATCCCGCGAGCGCGAAGGCCAGCCCGCCCACCGCCAGCGCCGCCGCGACCGACAGCACGCGCGTCGCCACGACCGCCCACGGCCCGATGGCCGCGACGCGCTGCAGCCGGATCACGCCGCCTCCGCCCGGCCGCCCATCAGCAGGCCGATGCGCTCCGGCTCCGCCTCGGCGGCGGGGAACACGCCCATGATGCGGCCTTGGAACAACACCGCCACCCGGTCGGCGATGCCCAGCAGCTCGTCCAGCTCCTCCGACACCAAGAGCACGCCCACGCCCCGGTCCCGCATCTCGGCGAGGTAGCGCAGCATGGTGTCGATGGCGCCGATGTCGAGGCCGCGGGTCGGGTAGGCGGCGACCAAGGCCTGGGCGGAGACGCGCATCTCCCGCCGGGCCACCAGGCGCTGCTGGTTGCCGCCCGACAGGTTGCGGACCGGGGCGCGCATGTTGGGCACCAGCACCTGCGCGTCCGCGGCGATCCGCCGGGCCAGCGCCATCGCCGCGCCCCGGCGGAACAGGCTGCCGCGCGCCACCGGGGGGCGGCCGTACTCGCGCATCACGGCGTTGTCCGCGACCGCCATGGAGGGTGCGAGGCCGCTGCGCAGCCGGTCTTCCGGGACGTGGCCGATGCCGGCGGCGAGGAAGGCCGCGGGGTCGGCGCGCTGCATGACCGTGCCCCCGATGCGGACCTGGCCCTCCGTCACCGGGCGCAGGCCGGTCAGCACCTCCGTCAGCTC
>CAXUIQ010000181.1:0-7684 GCA_964250815.1 uncultured Acetobacteraceae bacterium | reverse complement strand
GGGCTGCCCGCCGCCGCCGTGCTGGCCGCCGACGACGCCGCGCTGCGGGCCACGCTGGCGGAGACGGTCGGCGGCCCGGCCTTCCGCATCTACGGCAACGACGACCCGGTGGGCGCGCAACTGGGCGGGGCGGCGAAGAACGTCATCGCCATCGCCGCCGGCGCGGTGGTCGGCGCCGGCCTGGGGGAGAACGCCCGCGCGGCGCTGGTCACGCGGGGCCTGGCGGAGATCGGCCGCTTGGTCGCAGCACTCGGCGGGCGGGCGGAGACGGTGGCCGGGCTGTCGGGCCTGGGCGACCTGCTGCTGACCTGCACGGGGCCGCGGAGCCGCAACTACTCGCTCGGCCTGGCCTTGGGCCAGGGCATGGCGTTGTCTGCCATCCTCGCCAGCCGCGACGCCGCGACCGAGGGCGTGCCGACCGCCCCGGCGCTGGTGGCCCGGGCGCGCGGGGTCGATTTGCCGGTCTGCGCGGCGGTGGCGGCGCTGCTGGACGGGCGCTGGCGGCTGGAGGAGGCCATCGCAGCCCTGCTGACCCGGCCGCGGCGGGACGAATAGAGTGCTGCGCGGCATCGTCACCGTCGGCGGCTGGACCATGATGAGCCGCGTGCTCGGCTTTCTCCGGGACATGCTGCTTGCCGCGCTCGCCGGCACCGGGCCGGTCGCGGACGCCTTTTTCATCGCGCTCCGCCTCCCCAACCTGTTCCGCCGGCTGTTTGGCGAGGGCGCGTTCAACGCGGCCTTCGTGCCCGAGTTCAGCGGCATCCTGGCCACCGAGGGCGCCCCCGCCGCCAAGCAGTTCGCCCAGGAGGCCATCGCGGCGCTGGCCTTCTGGCTGCTGGCCTTGACGCTGCTGGGCGAGGTGTTCATGCCGCAGCTCATGGCGCTGCTGGCTCCGGGGTTCGAGGCCATCCCGGGCAAGGCGGAGCTGACCGTCGCGCTGGCGCGCATCACCTTTCCCTATTTGTTCCTGATCTGCCTGGCAGCCCTGCTGTCGGGCGTGCTGAACGGGCTGGACCGGTTCGCCGCCGCCGCCGCGGCGCCGCTGGTGTTCAACGGCGTGTCCATCGCGGCCATGCTGCTGCTGACCCCCTACGTGCCGACGGTCGGGCACTCGCTGGCGTGGGGGGTCACGGTGTCAGGCGTGCTGCAACTGGCGCTGCTGGCCTGGGCGGTGCGGCGGGCGGGCATGGCCCTGCGCATCCCGCGCCCGCGCATGACGCCGCGCATGGCGCTGCTGCTGCGCCGCATGGGGCCGGGGCTGGTTGGCGCCGGGGTGACGCAGCTCAACCTGGCGGTCGATGTGGTGATCGTGAGCTGGTTGCCGCCAGGCTCGGCGTCGCTGCTGTACTATGCCGACCGGGTGAACCAGTTGCCGCTCGGCGTGATCGGCACGGCGGTCGGCACGGCGCTGCTGCCGCTGATGTCCCGCCAGGCGCGCTCGGGCGACGAGGCGGGCGCGGTCGCCACGCTGAACCGGGCGCTGGAGATCAGCCTGGTCCTCACCCTGCCGGCGGCGCTGGCCTTGGCCGTGGCGGGCCAGCCGATCATGCTGGTGCTGTTCGGCCGCGGCGCGTTCGATGCCACGAGCGCGCTGCTGAGCGCCCAGTCCCTCGCCGCCTACGCCTTCGGTCTGCCGGCCTTCGTGGTGCTCAAGGTGCTGGTCCCGGCGTTCTTCGCCCACGGCGACACCGGGACGCCGGTGCGGGTCGGCATGGCGGCGATCGCGCTGAACCTGGTGCTGAACCTCTTGTTCATGGTGCCGCTCGCCCATGCCGGCCCGGCGCTGGCCACCAGCCTGTCGGCCATCTTCAACGTGCTGACGCTTGCGGTCCTGCTCAGCCGGCGGCGGCAGTTGGCGCTGGACGCTCGGCTGCGCCGAAGGCTGCCGCGCATGGCGCTGGCGGCGCTCGCCATGGCGGCGGCGCTGTGGGCCGCGGACCGCACGGTGTTTGCCGAGCTGGGCACGACCCCCGGGCTGCGCTGGCTGGCGCTGGCGGCGCTGGTCGGCTTCGGGCTTGCGGCCTACGCGGCGGCCGGGCAGGTCCTGGGCGCGTTCGACATCCGGCAGTTGCTCGGCGTGCTGCGGAGGCGCGGGCGCAGCGCAGCGGCCCTCCCTTCTGCGCCGACATGATCGGCCTTGACCGATCCCGGCCGGACGGGGACAACGCCAGACATGCAACGTATCCTCTCCGGCATCCAGCCGTCCGGCATCCCGACCCTTGGCAACTACCTCGGCGCGATCCGCAACTGGGTGGCGCTGCAGCAGGACCACGAATGCCTGTACTGCGTCGTCGATCTGCACGCGATCACCGCCTGGCAAGACCCGGCCACGCTCCGCGCCGCCACGCGCGAACTGGCGGCGTCGATCATTGCCTGCGGGATCGATCCCAAGGCGCACGCGGTGTTCCACCAATCGGCGGTCCCGGCCCACGTGCGGCTGGGCTGGATCTTCAACTGCGTCGCCCGGATCGGCTGGCTGAACCGCATGACGCAGTTCAAGGACAAGGCCGGCAAGGACCGGGAGCAGGCGTCGGCAGGACTATACGTCTATCCCAACCTGATGGCGGCCGACATCCACGCCTACCACGCAACGCGCGTTCCCGTGGGCGACGACCAGCGGCAGCACTTGGAACTGGCGAACGACATCGGGCAGAAATTCAACCACGATTTCGGGGTGGACTTCTTCCCGGTGGTCGAGCCGCTGATCCTGGGTCCCGCCGCCCGGGTCATGAGCCTGCGCGACGGCAGCAAGAAGATGTCGAAGTCCGACCCGTCCGACCAAAGCCGCATCAACTTGACTGATGACGCCGACACGATAGCCCTGAAGATCCGCCGCGCCCGCACCGACGCCGAGCCGTTGCCGAGCGAGCCTCAAGGCTTGGACGGCCGGCCGGAGGCGCGGAACCTGGTCGGCATCATGGCGGCGCTGCTGGACCAGAATGCGACGGCCGTGCTCCGGGAGCACGGCGGCAAGGGGTTCGGCGTTTTCAAGGAAAGCCTGGCGGCCTTAGTGATCGAGAAGCTCGCGCCGATTGCAACCGACACGCGGCGCCTTCTCGCCGACCCCGGCACGGTGGACGCGATCCTGCGTGACGGCGCCGGCCGGGCAGCCACGATTGCCGATCCCATCGTGGCGGAGGCCGAGCGGCTGGTCGGCTTCCTGAAGGTGTAGTCCGGTCCCGGGCGCCGGGACCGGACGCGCTGCCTGCGGTCAGCGGCGGCGATACACGACGCGCGGCGCCGGCTTGGTCGCCATGGCGATCAGGAAGCCGATCCCGGCCGCAACCAGGATGGCCGTGATCGGACGCTGGTCAACCTGCTCGGCCAGGTAGTCGCCCGCTTCCTCAAGCTGGTCCAGCACCTGCGAGCCGTAGTCGCTCGCCTGGTCGCCGGCCTGCCCGGCATAGCTGCGCACGCTGTCCTTGGCCTGGCCATAGGCCCGCTGCGCGCTTCCGGACACCCGGTCCATCGCGCCGTCCGCCTGCATCTTGCGGTCCCCGGTCAAGTCTCCGACCGCCCCCTCGACCTTGCCGCCGACCTTGCGGGCCGCGCCCTCGAAACGGTTCTCGTCCATCGGCTGTCTCCTTCGGTGTTGTCGATGCTGCATGAAACCCTTTTGACGCGGCACGGTTCCATCCCGGAGGCGGCGCACGATATGATGCGGAGCCTCGGGCCGCGCGCTTGGCGTGGCATCACGGGTCCACCAGCGCGGAGTGCCGCATGTACACGCAAGCCCTGAACGCCGCGGAGCCTGCCTCCCCTCGGTCCGTCCCTCCCGCCGAGGATGCGGAGCGCCTGGCCCGCTTCCAGGCCCGCATCGACGCGGAGGACCGGATCGAGCCGAACGACTGGATGCCGGACGCCTACCGCCGCACCTTGATCCGCCAAATCAGCCAGCACGCCCATAGCGAGATCGTCGGCCAGTTGCCCGAAGGCCGCTGGCTGACCCGCGCGCCTAGCCTGCGGCGCAAGGCGGCGCTGCTGGCCAAGGTGCAGGACGAGTGCGGGCACGGGTTGTACCTGTATGCCGCCGCCGAGACCCTCG
This sequence comes from uncultured Acetobacteraceae bacterium, assembly GCA_964250815.1. Classification (GTDB taxonomy): domain Bacteria; phylum Pseudomonadota; class Alphaproteobacteria; order Acetobacterales; family Acetobacteraceae; genus CAHJXG01. Next base: position 3,639 of record CAXUIQ010000181.1, on the reverse strand, counting down.
GCGTGTCCCGCGAGGAGCTGACCGAGCAGTTGCTGTCCGGACGCGCCAAGTACAGCAGCATCTTCAACTACCCGGCCCTGACCTGGGCCGACATCGGCGCCATCGGCTGGCTGGTGGACGGCGCGGCGATCATGAACCAGATCCCGCTCTGCCGTTGCTCCTACGGCCCCTACGCTCGCGCCATGGTGCGGGTGTGCAAGGAGGAAAGCTTCCACCAGCGCCAGGGTTACGAGATCATGATGACGCTGTGCCGGGGCACGGCGGCGCAGAAGGCGATGGCGCAGGACGCGCTGAACCGCTGGTGGTGGCCGGCCATGATGATGTTCGGCCCGCCGGACGGCGAAAGCCAGCACTCCGACCGCAGCATGGCCTGGAAGATCAAGCGCTTCACCAATGACGAGCTGCGCCAGCGCTTCGTGGACGCCATGGTGCCGCAAGCGCAGGCCTTGGGCATCGAGGTGCCCGACCCGGACCTCCGGTGGGACGAGGCGGCCCAGCACTTCCGCTTCGGCGCCATCGACTGGGAGGAGTTCCGCCAGGTGCTGGCGGGCCAGGGGCCGTGCAACCGGGAACGCCTGGCCGACCGCAACCAGGCCCACGCCGATGGCGCCTGGGTGCGCGAGGCCGCGCTGGCCCATGCCGCCAAGCGGCAGGCCCGGCGCGCCGCATGACCGAGCAAAGGACGCCGTTGTGGGAGGTGTTCATCCGCAGCCGCAACGGCCTGGCGCACAAGCACGCCGGCAGCGTCCACGCCGCCGACGCCGAGATGGCGTTACAGGCGGCGCGGGACGTTTACACCCGGCGCGGCGAGGGCCTGTCGCTGTGGGTGGTGCCCAGCGACGCCATCACCGCCAGCGACCCGGCCGACAAGGGCATGATGTTCGAGCCGACCGCCAGCAAGATCTACCGGCATCCCACCTTCTACGAGGTGCCGGACGACGTGGGCCATATGTGACGCCCCGCCCTATGGCGACTTTCTCCCGATGACCGCTGACATCCAGGTGTCCGAGACGCCGCTGGTGCTGTTCACGCTGCGCCGGGCCGACGATGCCCTGATCCTGGGCCACCGGCTGTCGGAATGGTGCGGACGCGCGCCCACGCCGGAGGAGGACGTGGCGCTCGCCAACATGGGCCTCGACCTGCTGGGCCAGGCGCGCAGCCTGTATGCCTACGCTGCCGAGGCCGAGGGCGCCGGGCACGACGAGGACGACCTGGCCTACCTGCGGGACGCGCCGCAGTTCCGCAACCTGCTGCTGCTGGAGCAGCCGAACGGCGACTTCGCCGTGACCATCCTCCGCCAGTTCCTCTACGCCGCCTTTGTCGATCCGTGGTGGCGCGCCATGGCGGCGTCCCGCGACCCGACGCTCGCCGCCATCGCCGCCAAGGCGGAGAAGGAGACCGCCTACCACCTGCGCCACGCGGCGGAGTGGGTGATCCGGCTGGGTGACGGCAACGAGGAGAGCCACCGCCGGACGCAGTCGGCGCTCGACCAGCTTTGGCCCTATGTCGGCGAGATGTTCGAACCCGGTGATGAGGCCGACCTGATCACGGGCGGCATCGCCGCCGACCCGGCCGCCTTGCGCCCCGGGTTCGAGGCGACGGTGGCCGGCGTGCTGGACCAGGCCACCCTGCGCCGCCCTGCCGCGCCGTGGGTGCAGCGCGGCGGGCGCCAGGGCCGCCCTTCCGAGCACCTGGGCGTCCTGCTCGCCGCGATGCAGCACCTGCAACGCAGCCACCCCGGCGCGAAATGGTAGCCGCGCTGCGCGACCGGGCCTGGGCCGCCGCGGCGGAGGTCACGGACCCTGAGGTTCCCGTGCTGACCATCGCCGACCTCGGCGTGCTGCGCGACGTGGTCGAGAAGCCGGACGGGGTGGAGGTGCTGATCACGCCGACCTACTCCGGCTGCGCCGCCATGGGCGCCATCGCCATCGAGGTCGAGTTGGCGCTGGCCCGCGCCGGCATCCCCGGGCGCGTCCGCACCGTGCTGTCGCCGGCCTGGACCACGGATTGGATGAGCGAGGACGGACGACGCAAGCTGCTGGAATACGGCATCGCGCCGCCGGTCCCGGGCAGCAGCCGCCGGGCGCTGTTCGGCACGGAGCAGGTCGCGTGCCCGCATTGCGGCTCGGGCGACACGGCGGTGCTGGCGGAGTTCGGCTCGACCTCCTGCAAGGCGCTCTGGCAATGCCGGGCCTGCCGGGAGCCGTTCGACTACTTCAAATGTCATTGATTCAGGGATCATCGGCCCGCTTCGAGGCGCTGCCGATCGCCGACGTGCGCCAGGAAACCGCGGACACCATCAGTGTTGCGCTGGCGGTGCCGGACAGCGAGCGGTCCCGCTTCGCGTTCCAGCCCGGCCAATACCTGACCCTGCGCACCCGGCTGGATGGCGAGGAGCTGCGGCGGTCGTATTCCATCTGCTCGGGCCTGGACGATGGCGAGCTGCGGGTGGCGATCAAGCGGGTCGAGGACGGGCGCTTCTCCGCCTGGGCGCACGGCGCGCTCCGGCCGGGCGCGATGCTCGACGTGATGCCGCCGCAGGGCCGCTTCGGCGTGGCGCCCGCGCCCGGCGCCGCCCGGACCCTGCTGGGCGTCGCGGCCGGGTCGGGCATCACGCCGATCCTGTCCATCCTGAAATCCGTCCTGGCGCGGGAGCCGCGCAGCCGGTTCATCCTGCTCTACGGCAGCCGCGCCACCGGCCAGATCATCTTCCGCGAGCAGTTGGAGGAACTCAAGGACCGTTTCATGGGCCGCCTCTCGGTCGTCCACGTCCTGTCGCGCGAGCAGCAGGACGTGCCCGTGCTGAGCGGGCGGCTCGACGGCGGCAAGGTCTGCCGCCTGCTCCGCGCCCTGGCCCCCATCCCGGCCATCGACCATGCCTTCCTGTGCGGACCCGACAGCCTGATCGACGACGTGCAAGCGGCGCTCCTAGACGCCGGCCTGGCTCCCGACCGCATCCACAGCGAGCGGTTCGGCTCGGTTTCGTCTGGCCCGCGCGTCCAAAAACCCCGGCAGGTGGCCGACGCGCCCCATACGGTTGCCACGGTGATCGCCGACGGGGTCAGCACCGCGGTTCCGATGGAGGCGGGGGAAACCGTGCTGGACGCGGCGCTGCGCGCTGGGCTTGACCTGCCGTACTCCTGCCGCGGCGGGATGTGCAGCACCTGCCGGGCGCGCGTGGCCGAGGGCCGGGTCCGCATGGACGTGAACTACGGGCTGGAGCCTTGGGAAACCGCGGCCGGCTACGTGCTGACCTGCCAGGCGCACCCGGAAACCGACCGGCTCACCGTCGATTACGACCAGGTGTAGCTACTCGTCGCGCCCGGCCCCGATGCGCGTCACCGACCCGTAGGCGATGCTGGCCTGGATCGCCTCCAGGATCGGCACCCTGAGCGCCAGGTGCAGCAGGCAGCGGATCGGCCCGGCGTGCGTCACCAGCAGCGTAGTGTCGGCCGAACTCGCAATGCCGGTCCAGGCGCGGCGGACGCGCTGGAGCACGTCGGCCACCGACTCGCCGCCGCCGGGCCGGCAGCGCAGCGGGTCGGCGGCCCAGGCGTCGATCTCGGCGCGCGGGATGGCGGACCAGGCCCGGCCTTCCCACGCGCCGAAATCCATTTCCGCGCGCCGGGCGTCCGGGCG
>CAXUIQ010000180.1:0-7710 GCA_964250815.1 uncultured Acetobacteraceae bacterium | reverse complement strand
CCGGAGAAGCGTCGAGCGCGGCCCCGTCCGCGCCCGGATCGGACCGGCGCAGGGCGTCCAGCATCCGGCCGCGCCCCGGCGGCGGGCGGCCGTAAACGTGCAGGCCGTCCCGGAGCTGCATGTCCTTCACGTCGCAGAGATAGGCGTCGAGCCGGGCCAGCGCCTCGTCCTCCGCCGCGTCGCGCGGCACGCCGCTCTCAGTCAGCAGCCCGGCGGCGTCGGCGCGCTCCAGGATTTCCCGCCGCAGCAGCACAGCGCGCCGTCGGTCGAGGCCGTCGGCCGCGGCGTACTCGTCAATCAAACGCTCCAACACCGCCGCCTCGCCATGCGCCTGCCCCTCGCCCAGCGGCGGCGTCAGGTGCCCGATGGTGACGGCGCCCAGCCGGCGCTTGGCGGCGGCGGCCTCGCCGGGATTGTTGACGATGAACGGGTTGATGACCGGCACGCCGCCCGACAAGGCGCGCGGCAGGCAAGAGGGCGACAAGGCCACGGCCTTGCCGGGCAGCCACTCCAGCGAGCCATGGGCGCCCAGGTGCAGGATGGCATGGACGTCCAGGCCGTGCCGCAGCCAAAGATAGAAAGCGAGGTAGGCATGGCAGGGCACCTGGTCGGGGTCATGGTAGGACGCCCGCCGGTCCGCGCCGCCCCGGTCGGGCTGGATCGCGACCGTCATGTTGCCGAGTTGCAGGTGCTGCAAAGCGAAACCGCCCGTCGGCTCGCCCCAGGCGACGCGCACGCTGTCCTGCACGGCGCTCGGCAAGGTGGCGAACAGGCGCCCATACTCGGCCAGCGGCAGCATCGGCGCCGGCGCTGCATGGCACAACCCGTCCACCAGCGCGCCTTGGTCCGGCACGTCGCCCGTCGTGAACCCGGCGTCGCGCAGGTCGTGCAGGATGGCATGGAGGCTGGCGAAGCTGTCCAGGCCCACCGCATGGCCGCGCTGCCCGCCGACGCCGGGGTAGTCGGACAGCACGACCGCCACCCGTCGGTCCCCGCGCGGCGTCCGGGCCAGCCGCACCCACCCCGCCGCACAGTCCGCGGCCAAGGCCACGCCGTCGGGATCGGGGCGATGCACCGTCCGGGCGTATTGCAGCGCCGGCAGCGCCGCTTCCTCGTCCTTGAAGGAGATTGCCCCCGTCAGGAGCCGCCCATCGAGTTCCGGCAGCACCACCTGCATCGCAAGATCAGTCGGCGACAGCCCGCGCGCCGAACCCTGCCACGCCGCCCGCGAGGACCCCGCCAGCACGAGTTGCAGCACCGGCGCTCCCGGCGTGTCGAGGGGCGACCCCGCGCCGCCCTGCCGCGCCGAGAACCCGGTGGCGTTCAGCACCACCGCCGGACGCCAGGCACGGAGCGTCGCGGCGGCGTAGGCCGCGCTGCCGGGCGCCTTGAGGCTGGACACGTAGAGCGCGCCGACCGCCAGGCCCCGGGCGCGCAACGCGGCCAGCATGGCGTCTATCGGCGCGATGTCGGCGGAAAGCAGGTGCGAGCGGTAGAACACCACCGCCGCCAGCGGCCGGTCGGAGGCGAGGTCGAGCGCATGGACCCCGTGCTGCGGCACCGGCTCGGCCGCATCCTGCGGGTCCGGGCACAGGCCGGCCCAGTACGACGCAAGCCGCAGCGCCCGCGCCATGTTGGCCGGGCCGCCGTGGCGGAAGCAGGCGTCCATGCGTGCCAGCGCATCCGCCCCCACGGTGGACAGCGACAGGAGGCGCGGGTCAGGGAGGCCGTCGCCGGGCAGCAAGGCGAGCGCAATGCCCCGGGCACGGCAAAGCGCCGCCAGCTCCTCCGTCCCGTAGCGCCAGTAGTCCAGCCCGCCCAGCAGCCGCACCACCACGCAGCGCGCATGGGTTGCGACCTGCTCCAGGTAGAGGTCCACCGACATCGGGTGCCGCAGCCGCCCGAGGCTCGCCAGCCGCAGCCCCGGCGCCCCGGCCATCGCCTGCCACGCGCCAGCCAGCGCCCCCAGGTCGGCGTCGGAGAACGACAGCACGACGACATCGGTCGCGGTCTGGCCGAGGTCGCAGGCGGCGGCGTCCTCGTCCAGCGTGCGCGCTTCGCGGACCAGCAGGTGCATGGCGTCAGGCGTTCACGCCGGCCTCGATGGCCGCGCGGTCCATGCCGGTCTCGCCGATGACGACCAGGTGCCCGAGCCGTGCCTCCCCGGGCGCCCAGGCGCGGTCGAACTCTTTCCGGAACCGCCCGCCGACGCCCTGGATCGCCAGCCGCAGCGGCTTGCCCCGGACCGCTGCGAAGCCCTTGATGCGCAGGATCTGGTGCGTCTCCGCGACGGATTGCAGCCGGGCGAGCAGCGAGTCGGGCGCGTCGGTTTCCGGGATCGCCACGACGAAGCTCTCGAAATCGTCGTGCTCGTGCGCCCCGTCCTCGGCGTCATGGTGCGACGGGCGGGCGGCGAGGTCGTCCTCCGCCGCGGCGTGCAGGCCCAGCAGCACCGCCGGATCGACCCGGCCCTCATGCGCCGCCACCGTCCGGACGGCGCGCGGCAGCCCGGCGGCGCCCGTCGCGCGCACCCGCGCCAGCGCCCCGGCATCGAGCAGGTCGGCCTTGTTCAGCACCACGAGGTCGGCGGATTGCAACTGGTCCTCGAACACCTCCGCCAGCGGGTTGTCGTGGTCGAGGCCGGGATCGGCCAGGCGCTGCGCCGCCACGGCCGCCGGGTCGTCGGCGAAGCGCCCGGCGGCGACGGCGGGGCCGTCCACCACGGCGACCACCCCGTCCACCGTGACGCGGGAGCGGATGCCGGGCCAGCCGAACGCCTTGAGCAGCGGCTTCGGAAGTGCGAGGCCCGAGGTCTCGATCACGATATGCTCCGGGGGATCGGCGCGGTCCAGCAGCGCCTGCATGGCCGGCAGGAACTCGTCGGCCACGGTGCAGCACAGGCAGCCGTTGGCCAGTTCCACGATATCCGCGTCCTCGCAGGCGGGGATGCCGCAGCCGCGCAGCAGGTCGGCATCGACGCCCACCGCGCCGAACTCGTTGACGATGATGGCGAGTCGCCGCCCGCCGGCATGCTCGATCAGGTGGCGCAGCATGGTGGTCTTGCCGGCGCCGAGGAAGCCGGTGATGACCGTCGCCGGGATCTTCCCGGTCGCGGCCGTCGCCGGGATTTTCCCGCCGATCACGCCGCGCGTCCTTGCGTCAGGTCCGGCATCCGCCCCAGCACGACGCGGGCCAGCGACGCCGGGCGGCGGGACGGCAGCACGGTGCCGGTGGCGGACCGCGCGTAGGTCTCGGCGTAGCTCAGAAGGTCGGCCGCCATGCCGGGTTCGAGCCGGCCGAGCAGGTAGGTCCACTTGCCCGGCGCGGAGATCGCAGCGGCGCAGCCGTGGTCGCAGCTCGACAGGCACACGACCCCTTGCAGATCGACGGCCGGCGCCCCCGGATCGAGCAGGGCCGCGACCGCGTCGAGCATGCGCTGCCCCGGTCGTTCGTCGCCGTCCGCCAGCGCTTGGCCGGCGCGGCAGGTGGTGCAGACATGGAGCGTGGGGGTAAGCGTTGGGGTCATTCGGGCGGTCTCCGGCGCGTCCTGGCAAAGCACGGGGCGCCGAACGCCTGCGGGGCATGGCTCCGCAGGTCGATGCCCCCGCTTGTCCCTGCGGGAGGCACCGCCGCCGCCGAGGCACCCCGCCCGGCCGCGCGTCGTCTCTGCGGCAGGCAGCTTTCGGCTGCTCGCCCCATTGATGGCAGGTCTCCTGGCTTGCGGATCTGGTCCTGCCCTTTTGAAAGGGTGGGGACCGCGCTGTTCGCCTGCCTTCCCGGGGATCTGGCCCAGTGGCACGCGACGAACAGCTCACCGCCTACAGTTGCGGGGGCAGCCGCGGCGTCGCACCGCGTTCCCTATTAACCCGCCCTCCGGTTTATGCCGGATGGCGAGACCATCACGGGTGCAGTATGGCCGGGGCGTCGTGGTGTCAACCATGCACTTGGTTGAGTGGTGGCTCGGTTTGGATTTTGATGCTGGTGGTGAATTCGCCGGTCTTGCTGCCAAGCTGCCCCTGTATCCCTCGCGAGGTCGAAACGCCCGGTGAAAGCAGGTCCGGCGGATTGCCACGCCCGCGAACAAATGCACAACTCCGAATTCGCCACCAGCATCGATTTTGCATTCCGGCCAACCCGGGCATTCAGCCAATTGGGGGTCTTTGGCTCGCGTTGGCCGGAAGCGGACGGGCCGTTTCTGACCGTTGTATAACGCATTGCAAGTGTTCGCCGAGACCCGCGCGACTACGTGCGAGCATGTAGCCGAGTTAGCGACCGGTTTTCTGCGGCAACAAGTCACTGAACAACGCGGCTCCTATAAATCGCGCAACGATGCAAGGAAGTTATGATTCGCTTTTTTATTTCGTTATCGTCACAGACCACGCTTGCTCCTCGCGAAGATGTGATTTGCTGAATTCAGGGACTTAGGGACAATTTTCATTAAACTAATGGCGTTCAAAAGAAAAGACGTCGAAATGCGCGCTGGCTCAATAATAAGTGTGATCCTCATCGGCCTGTTGAGTTCGGCGTGCGTGACAAGGGATATCGACACCCGTCGTGAAACCCTGGACAATACCACTCTACTGATTGCCCGCCCGTCATCCCGACTTGTGAGCGTGCGGCCACGGGTGCTCGGGACCCAGACCACTCAGGTACTCTGCACAGAACCCAGCCCGGATGTCGCGCTCGCTTTAGCCCGGTCAGCGAATTTCGCCGGGAGTGGCAGCGCCCCGAGCAGTCCTTCGGCCTCGCTGAGCGGCGGCTTCACATCGAGCGAAACGGCAAGCCTGCTGGCGGGACGCACGGCAGGCGTAGTCGCACTACGAGACGGGCTCTACGTTGCCTGCCAAGCCTATGTGAATGGCGTTATTGGACACGACAGCTATGCTATTATTCTGAGTCAATACGGCAAGCTTTTGAATGAGTTGGTAGGAGGCGGGAGCGCAGGAAACGGGAACAATGCGAGCAGTAGCGACAAGGGAGGGGGTACTACAGCCACAACAGTCCCAGGCGCGCTTGTGCTTACAATTGCAGGTGGTTCAATTACTTCGCCGATCACCGATAGCGGCAGGTCGAGCACGCCGGCCGCATCGAACAAAACTACAACGCAGTCATCGACAACTGACGCGGCCCGCGATGACCTGCTGTTAGTGGCTTGCATCGCCGAGTTTGATCCGACCCGCATCGCCCCGTTAGATCCGCGCACCGGATCACCATTGCGCAATCAATTGCTTGACGGCAACTGCAAGACGTTCGTGAAAAGGATATCGTCGGCTCCTTCGCAGGCTCCGGCTGCCGTGGCGAAAGCCGTGCATTCAGCGCCGGGCGCGAGATCAGCGCGCGTGGTTGCAGTCAACCCGGTCGCCAAACTGACCACCTGGCGATGAACACCGTAACTGGCCTATCGAAGCCTGATGCCTCTGGTTCCAAGCTCGTAACTCAAGTTGGCCTAATCGTCGTGCATGGCATTGGAGAACAGGGTAGGTTTGAGCATCTTGACCGTCACGTTCGCGGAATAATCCAGGGGATTCGGAGGGCTGGAGCCCGAGTGTCAGTCGAGATCATGGGAAGCAGTGCTGCATCGTTCCAAGCTGTGCAGGATACTTGGCAGGCTGGCCCTTATCCGGCGATCCGGCTAATTGTGCGGCGGCCCAACTGTAAATGCGACCTGCACATCAACGTGCACGAGGTCTGGTGGGCCGATGTCAACGAGCGATACTCAGTAATGAAGCAAGTTCGCTTCTGGATTTGGGGTCTCTCGATTTGGAGCTATCCAAGACGTTTTCGCATCAAGCTTCCTACGGCAGAGTCAATGTTCCCGCCGCGCGATGAAAATCCCAAACGGAAGGCATTTGCTGTAAGGGCTCGTCTCTTTGGAATTGGCTGCTTCTTTTTGATGTCCAGCCTCACCGTTGGCATCGGATCCGTTCTGCTGAAGCGTCTGCTGAACTTGGAACCGTTCGACGTCGTCAAGACGTTCGCGAACTACATATCCAGCGTAAAACTCTACAACCAGCCCCATCGCGGCGGATCCGGGTTCAGCGGCTCCGGCGCTGATTTCCTCGATACGCTTGGGGAGCCTCCAAGGACCTCAATTCGACGTCGCATGATACGCACAATCGCAGATGTCGCCCTTCGGAATTATGACCGCTGGTACATACTAGCCCATAGTCAAGGCTCCGTGGTTGCGTTCAACGCCCTAATGGAACCGGCGTTTGGCTGGACCGGGTATCTGGACGAACGGCGATGGCTAAGGTTGGTCGCGCAGGGAATGGCCGGTGTAGCGACTACCGAACCAGCAAATATGGACGCCTCGGTCCCAGCGCGGGCGCTTTGGGCCAAGAGTCGAGCGTTCGTAAAACGTCCTATGGTGTTCGGGAAATTTCATGGGCTCCTCACCTATGGCAACCCAATGGAAAAATTTGCGGCGATCTGGCCCGCTTCGGTTCCCGTGTGCCGTGAGGCGGCATTTAAGCCAAACACCGTGTGGCTTAACGCCTACGACCCCCTCGATGCCGTTTCAGGAGTGATGCGAAGCTGGCCAACTGCTGATCCAGCATATTGCCCACGGCCTCAGACGGTGGGCTACGCAGCAGGCTCGGTGCTGTTGTGGGGACATTTAAAATATCTTGATTGCCCCGATTACGCGGGAACTCGCCTACCCGCGCCTAATAAGCTGCGGCTTGCGGACGGGGTGGCACGCTGGCTTATCGATGACGACGCGTCAGCCATAACCAAAGCGTCAGGAGAAAAATTCTTTCAAATAGACAGTATCAGAGCTTCAACACGTCGCTTCAGCGCATGGCTGCAATGGTTGGCGTTCTTCGCAGGAGCAACCGTTTTAGCGGCGGCAATCGTGCCACCCGTGTTGAGTATCATTGCCAAAGCCTCTATTTTGACTATGCCATCATGGCTACAGGCGGACATCCGCGAGTGCCTGATTTGGCACTGGCTTCATGCCGCAGCAAAGATGTCTTTGTTTCAACGGGCCGCGATCTTGGTAGTACTAGTCGCGATTGCGACCTTAGTTGTAGGCATCACTTTTAACATAAGGTCGTTGCTGGCACCCGCAATGAAGGAGCAATGTCCGATTAAGTTTACAGGGATTGAGTCTCCAAAGGAAGCAGCATCCGTTGCGTCGAGGTGCGGCCAGCCGAGCGAAGGGCCTCCCAGATGCTAAATTGAGGACGGGCTTTGCTGGTTGAGCGCGGTACCATTCCTACCTGGGAGACAACCCATAAGCGCGTTTAGCTCAAGAAAGTCTTGAACTTGCATGCACTCAAACAATGAACGAACGGCGGCTTCCAGGCCTGACTCGGCGTTTCATGGGTGCAAACTGGTAAAAAACGCTGCCGTGATGCAAGGTCAGCCCCCTATTGGTCGTGGAAACCCAAGCTGACGCACAACTTCCCATCCGTCTCCCAACTCACCCTCGTGCTCGGCGGCACACGGTCGGGCAAGAGCCGCTATGCCGAGGCCCTGGTTACTCGCCTGCCTCCGCCCTGGATCTACGTCGCGACGGCGCAAGCGTTCGATGACGAGATGCGGGCACGCATCGCCGAACACCGCGCCCGACGCGCGGCGGGGTGGCGCACGGTTGAGGTGCCGCTGGCGCTTCCAGCCGCACTGCAAGACGCCGGAAACGCTCCGGTGCTGGCCGATTGCCTGACCCTCTGGCTCAGCAACCTCATCCTGGCCGACGCCGACCTGCCC
>CAXUIQ010000179.1:0-7721 GCA_964250815.1 uncultured Acetobacteraceae bacterium | reverse complement strand
TCGGCGTAGCGCGGCATCAGGCTGTCCTTGAGGTGCGCGGCTTCCCGGTCCAGCGTGATGCTCTCGATGCCGCGGTGCGCGACCAGCAGGATGGAGCCGCCGGGCGTCTCGTACACCCCGCGGGACTTCATGCCGACGAAGCGGTTCTCCACCATGTCCAGGCGGCCGATGCCGTTGGCGCGGCCGAGTTCGTTGAGCCGGGCCAGCAGGGACGCGGGCGACAGGGGAGCGCCGTCGATGGCCACGGGATCGCCGTGCTCGAAGTCGATGCTGACCACGGTGGACCGGTCGGGCGCATCCTCCGGACGGACCGTGCGCTGATAGACCACTTCCGGCGCTTCCTCGGCCGGGTCCTCCAGCACCTTGCCCTCCGACGAGGAGTGCAGCAGGTTGGCATCGACGCTGAACGGCGCTTCGCCCCGCTTGTCGCGGGCAATGGGGATCTGGTGGGCCTCGGCGAATTCCAGGAGCCGGGTGCGGCTGGTCAGGTCCCATTCTCGCCAAGGAGCGATCACCTTGATGTCGGGCTTCAGCGCGTAGTAGGCGATCTCGAACCGCACCTGGTCGTTGCCCTTGCCCGTGGCGCCATGGGCCACCGCGTCGGCGCCGACCATTTCGGCAATCTCGATCTGCCGCTGCGCGATCAGGGGGCGGGCGATGCTGGTGCCCAGCAGGTACTGGCCCTCGTATACCGTGTTGGCGCGGAACATCGGGAACACGAAGTCGCGGACGAAGGTTTCGCGCAGGTCGTCCACGAAGATGTCCTTGACGCCCAGCAGCTCGGCCTTGCGCCGCGCCGGCTCCAGCTCCTCGCCCTGGCCGAGGTCGGCGGTGAAGGTCACGACCTCGCAGCCGTAGGTGGCTTGCAGCCAGCGCAGGATGACGCTGGTGTCCAGCCCGCCGGAGTAGGCGAGCACGACCTTCTTCACATCCTTGACGCGCATCACGCTCTCTTCTCGACCGACACAAGCCGCGGAGCTTGCCCATCCCCTGTCCATCCGGCAAGGGGCCTCGGCTGGCGCGAGCGATGCTACAGCGCCGGGACCACCTGGCCCCGGCATGGGCCGAAGCCGATGGGCGCAGCGCCGTCCCGCCGGGCGCGGGCGCACAGGATCACCTCGTCGCCGTCCTCCAGGAAGCGCCGCTCCTCGCCGGACGGCAGGGTGACCGGCGCGCGTCCGCCCCCGGTGATCTCCAGCAGGCAGCCGCTGCCGTCGCCGCCCGGCGCGGAGATGGTGCCGGTGCCCAGGAGGTCGCCGGGGTTGAGGTTGCAGCCGTTGCTCGCGTGGTGCGCCAGGAGCTGCGCGGGCGTCCAGTAGAGCGCCAGGCTCGACCCGATGGACAGGCGGTGCGGCGCCAGGCCCTGCTTGCGCATGGCGGCGGTGATCAGCAGCACCTCAAGCTCAAGGTCGAGCGCGCCGCCCTCTTGGTCTGCGGGATCGTGCAGGTGGGGCAGCGGCGCCGGGTCACCGGGCGGGCGCGGCGGCTGGGCGGCGCGGAACGGCGCCATCGCCTCGGGCGTCACGATCCAGGGGCTGACCGTGGTGCTGAAGCTCTTGGCGAGGAACGGGCCGAGCGGCTGGGCCTCCCAGCCCTGGATGTCCCGCGCCGACCAGTCGTTCAGCAAACAGAACCCGGCGATGTGCGCCGACGCCTCGCCGATGGGGATGGCGGTGCCGAGCGCGTTGCCGGGGCCGACCCAGACGCCGAGTTCCAGCTCGTAATCCAGGCTGCGGCTCGGCCCGAAGCTCGGCACCGTCTCCGACGCCGGCTTGCGCTGCCCGTTGGGGCGGCGGACCTCCGCGCCGCTGGGGCGCAGGCTGCTGGCCCGTCCGTGGTAGCCGATCGGCACCCACTTGTAGTTGGGCGTCAGCGGCGCGTCCGGGCGGAACAGCTTGCCCGCCGCCTCTGCGTGGTGGATGCCGGCGAAGAAGTCCGTGTAGTCGCCGACGTGCGCCGGCAAGTACAGGATGCAGTCCTCCGCGCGGTGCAGCAGGTGGCGGCGCTCGTCCGATCCCTCCTGCAACAGGGCGCTGACCGCGTCGCGCAGCGCCCGGCGCGGCCCGGCGCCGAGTGCCAGGAACGGGTTGAGCGATGGGCCGATGCAGGCATGGGCGGCGGCCTGCGCTTCCTCGTCCAGCAGCCCTTCCTCGTGTACGGCGCGGAGGTCCAGGATCATGTCGCCGATGGCGATGCCGCCGCGCGGCGCGCCGGCCAACGGCCCGAACACGCCGAAGGGCAGGTTCTGGATCGGGAAGTCCGGGTGCCCGTTGGCGCTCGCCACCCAGCTTTGCAAGGACGGGTCGTGGGTGTGGTCGATGGCCGCCATGCTCAGGGTGCCCCAGCGTTCGGGTTGGCCGGGTCGAACTGCTTGCGCAGCCCGGCCCAGCAGTCGGCGTAGTCCGCCTGCAACTGCGGCGCGCTGGCTGCGAAGGCGGTCACGCGCTGGCGGTGCCGGCTTTCGAACATGAAGGCCATGGTGCCGTGCAGCTTGTGCGGGCCAAGCGGCGCGGCGCTCGCCCGCGCGAAGGCGTCCGCGTCGGGGCCGTGCGGCAGCATGGCGTTGTGCAGGCTGCACCCGCCGGGCACGAAACCTTGGGGCTTCGCATCATACTGGCCGTAGATCAGGCCCATGAACTCGCTCATGCAGTTCATGTGGTACCAGGGCGGGCGGAAGGTATCCTCGGCGACCAGCCAGCGGTCGGGGAAGCAGACAAAATCGACGTTGGCGGTGCCGGGCGTCTCGGAGGGCGCGGTCAGCACGGTGAAGATGGAGGGGTCGGCGTGGTCGAACAGCAGCGGACCCACGGGGGAGAAGCGGCGGAGGTCGTACTTGTACGGCGCGTAGTTGCCGTGCCAGGCCACCACGTCGAGCGGGCTTTGGCCGATGTCGGCCACCCACAGCGCGCCGCCCTGCTTGACATAGAGGCGTGACGGCGTCTCGTGGTCCTCGTAGGCCGCCACGGGGGTCATGAAGTCGCGCGGGTTGGCCAGGCAGTTGGCGCCGATGGGGCCGCGCTCCGGCAAGGTGAAGGCGCCGCCGTAGTTCTCGCACACGTAGCCGCGGGCCCCACCTTGCGCCGATCCGCCCGGCAGCTCCGCCCGGAACTTCACGCCGCGCGGGACCACGGCGATTTCGCCGGGTTCGAGGCCGATCACGCCGAACTCGGTGCACAAGCGCAGCCGGCCCTGCTGCGGCACGATCAGCAGCTCGCCGTCCGCGTCGTAGAAGTACTCGTCCTGCATGGAGCGGGTCGCGGCATACACGTGGGCGCCCATGCCGGCCTGCGCGTCCGCGTCCCCGGCGGTGGTGATGGTGCGGAGTCCCTCGATGAACGAGGTCGGCTGCTCCGGCAGCGGCAGCGGGTCCCAGCGCATCGGGGCGGGCGGCACGACCGTTTCCGCACAGGGCGCGGTGCGCCACAGCCCGGCATCGGCGGTGCGGAACCGGCCCCAATGGCGCACGGTGGGGCGGATGCGGTAGAGCCAGGATCGCTCGTTGCTGGCGCGGGGCGCGGTGAACGGGCTGCCGCTGAGCTGCTCGGCATACAGGCCATAGGGGCAGCGCTGCGGCGAGTTGCGCCCGGCCGGCAGCGCGCCGGGCAGCGCCTCCGTTTCGAAGCCGTTGCCGAAGCCGGTCTGGTAGGCGGGCGCCAGGCCCGCCTCAGCCGTCCGCATCACGTTCATGAGCCTGCCTCCGCGGATTGGGCGACCTGGATGGCGTCGAGCACCACGCCGTCGTCGCCGATGTGGTTGGCCAGCAGCAGCACCAGGGCTGCGTCCAGGCGGCGCGACGCGGCCGGGTCCAGCCCGTCATGCGCCGCGACCAGCGCCGCGAACAGCCCGTCCGGGTCGGCGAGCCGGGGCGACAGGTCGAGCGGCATCAGGCGACCCGTCCCAGCACGGCCGGAGCCTCGTGTCCCAGGGCATGGCACATGGCGGCCGTCACGCGCTCCCGGTCGAAGCGGTGGAACAGCGCGGCCACGTGCCCGTCCGGGCGCAGCAGCACGCAGGCGCCGGGGGCCGCGCCGTAGCGCCGGGCCGCCAAGCCCCGCGCGTCGTGCAGCGCGTCCGGCGCAATGCGGACCGTGGCAAGCCCGGGGATGTCCGGCGTCGCCGGGCCGAACACCAGCAGGGAAAAACCCGGCCCGGCGGCGTGGCGCAGCAGCCAATCCGGGCGGCCCGCGACCGTCACCGGCGCGTCCGCCGCCGGCGTGCCCGGCGGCAGGCAGCCGGGCCACCCGTCGCTGTCCGGCGCGTTCAGCGGGCTGTCCAGCAGGCGCGCGGGGCGCGACAGCCGGC
The DNA here is from genome assembly GCA_964250815.1 of uncultured Acetobacteraceae bacterium. Taxonomy (GTDB): domain Bacteria; phylum Pseudomonadota; class Alphaproteobacteria; order Acetobacterales; family Acetobacteraceae; genus CAHJXG01. The sequence continues at coordinate 3,419 of CAXUIQ010000179.1, read as the reverse complement.
CTGAATTCACCAAGGGCCGCGCGAACGGGTGCCGGGCCGCAAGCGTCAGCGCCGCGTCGCGGTAGGCGCGGGCGGCGTCGGTCTTGGGCGTGATGAAGTCGGTGGCGCGGGTGCTGTGCAGGATGTTCTCGTCCGCCGCGGCGATGCGCTCGGCATCATAGCTCTGGATCAGCGCCGGGCCGGCTGCGCCCTGGACGACTGCCGCGAGCTTCCAGCCCAGGTTGTCCGCGTCCTGCACCCCGCCGTTGCCGCCGCGGGCGCCGAAGGGGCTGACCTGGTGGGCGCTGTCGCCCACGAACACCACGCGGCCGTGCACGAACCGCTCCAGCCGGCGGCAGCGGAAGGTATAGACGCTGACCCACTCCAGCTCGAACGGCACGTCCGGCCCCAGCATGGCCTGCACCCGGGGGATGACGCGCTCCGGCTTGCGCTCCTCCTCCGGGTCGGCGTCCCAGCCGAGTTGCAGGTCGATGCGCCACACGTCGTCCGGCTGCTTGTGCAGCAGGGCCGATTGGTGGCGGTGGAACGGCGGGTCGAACCAGAACCAGCGCTCGGTCGGGAACGGCGCGCGCATCACCACGTCGGCGATCAGGAAGCGGTCGCGGAAGCTCTTGCCCACGAAGGGCAGGCCGAGGCACTGCCGCACGAAGGAGCGCGCACCATCGGCGGCCAGCAGCCAGTCGGTCGTCAAGGTGTATGGCCCGGCCGGCGTCTCGACCGTGACCGTGGCGCCGTCCGCCCGGGTGTCCACGGCGGCCACCGCATGACGCCAGCGGAGGTCCACGAGGCCCGTCGCTTGGCACGCCTCGACCAGCCATTCCTCGGCGTAGTATTGCTGCAGGTTGATGAAGGCCGGGTATTCGTGCCCGTCCTCCGGCAGCAGGTCGAAGTCGAACAATTGGCGCTCGCCGAAGAACACCCGGCCGACGTTCCAGGTGACGCCCTTCTCCAGCATCCGGGAACCGAGGCCGAGGCGGCCGAAGATTTCCAGCGTGCGCTTGGCGAAGCAGATCGCCCGCGACCCGGTGCTGATCGTGTCGTCGTCGTCCAGCACGACGACGGGCACGCCGCGCTGTGCCAAGTCCAGCGCCAGCGTCAGCCCGACCAGCCCGCCGCCCGCCACCACCGCCGGGTGGTGCGCCGTGCCCGCGGGAAGCGGCGCGGCGGCGTAGCGGGGCGCGGCGTGCGGCATCAAGGCTTCCCGGGCGCCTCGTCCGCCGGGGGGCTGGCCGCGCCCTGCTCCAGCGCCCGCCACATCTCGATGTCGCGCTCGGCAGTCCAGATGCGCGGGTGGTCGAGGCCGCGCGCCTCGTCATGCGCCCGGGCGACGTTGAATGGCATGCAGTGCTCGAAGATGACCCAATGCCCGTACTTGGGCCGCATCTCCGCCATCGCCTGGTCGTATGCCTCCTTCAGCCCGGCGCCGCCGGCGGAGGCGCGCTGGACGGCCGCGAACAGGTCGGAGGTGTAGGCGCGGGTGCCCTCGACGGCCTCCCGGCACTCGGCCGCGTTCCGCAACGCCCGGCCGCGCCCGGGCACCAGCGCCTCCGCCCCCAGCGCCTCCACGGCGGCGAGGGTGCCGGGCCAGTCGGCGAAGTGCGCGTCGCCGCAATAGGGCGTCGCGCCGAACTCCACCACGTCGCCGCTGAACAGCACCCGCTCCTTCGGCAGCCAGACCACGGTGTCGCCGGCGGTGTGGCTGCGCCCGATGTGGATGACCTGCACCTCGCGCTTGCCCAGGTACAGCGTCATGCGCTTGTGGAAGGTGAGCGTCGGCCAGGTCAGGCCGGGGATGCTGTCGCGCCCGCGGAACAGGCGGGGGAAGCGTCCGATCTCGCTGTCGGCGTCCTGCTGCCCGCGCTCCGCGATCATGTCGCGGCACACGTCGGAGGCGATGATCTCCGCGCCCTTGTAGGCGCTCGCGCCCAGCACGCGCACGGCGTGGTAGTGGGACAGGACGACGTGGCGGACCGGCTTGTCGGTCACGCCGCGGATGCGGGCGATCACGTCCTGGGCCATCTGCGGCGTGGCTTGCGCATCCACCACCAGCACGCTGTCGTCGCCGATCACCACGCCGCTGTTCGGGTCGCCCTCCGCCGTGTAGCCGTACAGGCCCGGGGCCAGCTCGTCGAAGCTGATGGCCTTGTCGGCGAGATCCTTGGTGCTGGCGAAGCCGGACATGGGGCATCCCTTCGTAGCCTGGCGGCAGGGTAGGCCAGGGCGCGTCCGGCTTCAACTCGCCGGCCTGGGCTGTTTCGGGAGCCACAGCGGGGGGACTGGGTCATGGCGCCGCCGCAGGCGATCCGGCGTCAGGGGCGCAAGCGCAGGAGCGGGCACCGCCCGGTTGTCACTCGACCGCGTAGGTTTGCCGGTACATGCTTTGGAGGTGCTCCGAAACCGTCGTCGGAGGGTAGCGCGGCGTTTCCCCTGGCGGCACGCAGCCCGGCAGGGCGGTGACGGGGTGGCCGGGATTGCCCTCGAAGAAGAACGGCATCGAGATGCGGTCCCGCCCCGACAGGTTCACCACCCGGTGCGGCGTGGACTGGTAGCGTCCGTTGGTCCACCGCGCGAACATGTCGCCGATGTTCACGACGAAGGTGCCCGGCAGCGGCGGCGCAGGGGTCCAGTCCGCGCCGACCCGCACCTGCAGCCCGCCCGCCGCGTCCTGCCACAGCAGCGTCAGGCAGCCCCAGTCGGTGTGGGCACCGCATCCCTTCTCGCCGGGCTGCGGGTCGGGCGGCTGCGGCGGGTAGTGCAGCAGGCGCAGCACGGACATCGGGTCGTCGCAGAATGCGGCGAAGTGCCCGGGCGGCAAGCCCAGCGCCCCCGCCATGGCGCGCATCAGGCGGACCGCGAGGCCGGTCAGGGCGTCGAAATACGCTTCCATCGCCGGACGGAACCCGGGCAGGCCCGGCGGCCACTGGTTCGGTCCCTGGTTGAAGAACCCGGCGCGTACGCGCGGATGGTCCTCCGCCAGCTCGTTGCCGATGTAGAAGCCTTCCTTCAGGTCGGGCGGCGTCCCCGGTTCCAGGCGCTGGGTCCGCATCGCCTCGTAGCCCCGGTGGCAAGGGGACTGCGCCAGCGACACGGCCATGCGCTGCGCCAGGGGCAGGGCGAAGAACAGCCGCGCCTGCTGCACGGCCGCATCGACCAGCGCCGCCGGGACGCCGTGGTTCGCGACGTAGAAGAAGCCGGTGCCCGCGCAGGCCGCATCCAGCGCCGCCAGGCCCTCCCCGCGGTCCAGCGCGGCCATGTCGAAAATCGGGAGATCCATCCTACGCCTCCATCGCGGGGAACAGCGCGTCCAGCTCGCGGTAGCACGGCGGCGCGGCGTCGATGGCCCGGCCCGCCCGCAGCACGATCCGGTCGGCCTGCGGGCGGGACAGCAGTTCGCTGTAAGAACGCGCGGAGAACAGCAC
>CAXUIQ010000178.1:0-7832 GCA_964250815.1 uncultured Acetobacteraceae bacterium | reverse complement strand
CCGTCATGAGCGGCATGTCGCCCATGTAAACCGGCTGCTCCTTGATGTCGCGGATCGAGCGCGCGCCGGTATCCTCGTCCAAATCCCAGACGATGAGCCGCAGGATCACCTTGAGCGGCGCGGCAAAGGTCATGCCGCGCTGGATGCACTCCTCGACGTCGTACTTCGGCTCCTCAAGCTCGTAATGCACGAACTCCAGGCGACCGCGCCCGGCGAAGTCGTCGATCGGGAACACCGACTTGAACACTTCCTGCAAGCCCGTGGGCGTCCGGCTGTCCGGCTGGACGTTCATCTGCAGGAACGCCTCGTAGGAGGCGCGCTGCACGTCGATCAGGTTTGGCATCGGCGCGACCTCGGGGATGCGCCCGAAGCTCTTGCGGATCCGCTTCTGTCCCGTGAACGATTTGGTGATCGCGTTCATCGCCCGTCCTTGACCAATTGTTTTGCACGTCCGATGGTGGCGTCACACGCATCGGACCTCGTCACTCGGCTTGGCATGTCGTTCCCTTTAGCAGCAGGACGCCCGACGCGCAGCAACAGATAAGCGGGCAGAAACCGACCCTGGCTTCCACCCGCTTTCCCGCTCGATGGCCTGAAGCCGTCGCAAGCGACAGCGTCGGCTTGACTCGGCTACTTGATCTCGACAGAAGCGCCCTGCTCCTCCAACTGCTTCTTCAGCTTCTCGGCCTCGTCCTTGTTCACGCCTTCCTTGACCGGCTTCGGCGCGGCCTCGACCAAGTCCTTGGCCTCCTTCAGCCCGAGGCCCGTGATCGTCCGGACCTCCTTGATGACGTTGATCTTCTTGTCGCCGACCTTTGCCAGCATGACGGTGAACTCCGTCTGCTCTTCGACCGGGGCGGCGGCCACGGCCGGGCCGGACGGCGCGGCGGCAGCAACCGGTGCCGCGGCGGATACGCCCCATTTCTCCTCGAGCATCTTGGACAACTCGGCGGCCTCAAGCACCGTGAGCGCCGACAATTCTTCCACCAGTCTTGCCATGTCAGCCATTTCGTACCTTCCTTATCTATCCCTTGGGCGGTCTCATGCAAGCCCGATGCCGGGACTTGCGTTTACATCAGCTTTCTGCGTCCCAGCCTGCTTCCCGCGGGATCAGGCCGCGTCCGCCGCGTCCTTCTTGGCATAGGCCCCGAATACCCGTGCAAGCTGCCCGGCCGGCGCCGCGAGCACGCCGGCGACCCGGGTAGCGGGCGCTTGGATCAGCCCCACCAGCTTGGCGCGCAGCGTATCAAGCGACGGCAGGTCCGCCAGCGCCCTAACCCCATCCGCGTTGAGCATCTGGGTGCCGAGGGCGCCGCCGACCACGACGAACTTTTCGTTGACCTTGGCGTAATCGACGGCCGTTTTCGCCACCGCCACCGGGTCCTGCGACCACGCGAGCGCGGTCGGGCCTTTCAGCATGGGCTTGATGCCGTCGAACCGGGTCCCCTCAAGGGCAAGCACGGCAAGCCGGTTCTTGGCAACCTTGTAGGTCGATCCCGACGCCCGCATCTTGCGCCGCAGGTCCGACACCTCGGCCACGGTCAGGCCCTTGTTCTGGGTGACCACGATCATCGACGTCGCCGCGAACACCTCGCCGAGCGAGGCCACGAATTCCCGTTTTTCCGTACGGTCCACGCAGTGTCTCCTTTTGGCTCCGGCGCGTTTGGACCGCGTCGGCGCGGGTTTCCCGGCATGGCCGGGCGGCCATGCCGTCACCCTGTCCGGAACCCCGTGCGCGCGGGCGCGCCGTGGACCCTTCAGCCGGAACCGCCAATCGGCCGGGGCAGGACGCCCGCCCCGGATCATCTCGGCTTCCCCGTCTCCTGCGCGCGGGCCTGGACCCTTTACCATCCCTTCTCAGGACGACGTGCAGTCTCGGACAGGTTCGGAACGGCTCGCGCCGCCCCTGGCCGCCGGCCCCGGAAGGCCGGCGAATTCTTGCGATGGGCCTAGGCCGAAAGGCTGGCCACGTCCACGTGGATGCCCGGCCCCATCGTGGAGCTGACCGAGGCCTTCCGCACGTAGGTGCCCTTGGCGCCGGTGGGCTTCGCCTTCTGGATGGCATCGACGAAGGCGCGGATGTTCTCAACCAGCTTGCCTTCCTCGAAGCTCGCCTTGCCGATCCCGGCATGGACGATGCCCGCCTTCTCGGCGCGGAACTCCACCTGCCCGGACTTGGCAGCCGTCACCGCCCCGCGCACGTCCATCGTCACCGTGCCGAGCTTGGGGTTCGGCATCAGGCCGCGCGGCCCCAAAATCTTGCCCAGGCGCCCGACCAGCGCCATCATGTCCGGTGTCGCGATGCAGCGGTCGAAGCCGAACTCGCCCCCTTGCACCTTCTCGGCCAGATCCTCCGCGCCCACCACGTCGGCGCCGGCGGCCCGCGCCTCCTCCGCCTTGGCGCCGCGGGCGAACACCGCGACCCGCAGCGTCTTGCCCGTGCCGTTCGGCAAGCTGAGCAGGCCGCGCACCATCTGGTCCGCATGGCGCGGGTCGATGCCGAGGTTCATGCTGAACTCGATCGTCTCGTCGAACTTGGCCCGGGCGTTGGCCTTGGCGAGCTTGATCGCCTCGTCGAGCGTGTAGGACTTGGCGCGGTCGAACGTCTCGTAGCCCGCCTTGAGGCGCTTGCCGTCTGCCATCGTCAGCCCTCCACCACGCTGAGGCCCATTGACCGGGCGCTGCCGGCCAGCATGCGCATGGCGGCCTCCACCTCGTTCGCGTTCATGTCCTTCATCTTGGTTTCCGCGATCTCGCGCAGTTGCGACGTGGTGACCCGACCGACCGTCGCACCCTTGCCGGGCGTGGTCGTTCCCTTGGCGATGCCTGCCGCCTTCTTCAGAAAGTAGGTGTTGGGCGGCGTCTTGGTGATGAAGGTGAACGTGCGGTCGGCAAAGGCCGTGATGACCACCGGAGTCGGCGTTCCAGGCTCCATGCCCTGCGTCGCGGCGTTGAACTCCTTGCAGAACGCCATGATGTTGAGGCCGCGCTGGCCAAGCGCCGGGCCGACAGGCGGGGACGGGTTGGCTTTCCCGGCTGGTATCTGCAACTTTATATAGCCGACGATCTTCTTGGCCATGGGACCTCCCGATCTGGAGGACCGCGGTCATGCCGATGGCCGTCCGCCCTGGGGCAGCCGGCGATCTCCCGCGTTCCGAGTGAGGGCGGGCATCTAGCGGCGGAAGCTTGGCAAGTCAAGTTTTATTTGCCCCATCCACCATCCGGCCTATACAGGCCATCCATCTGCGAGAGAGCACCCCATGGCCGTGAAGCCCTCCATGCTGCCCAAAAACAACGCCACCCGCTTCAACCCGACGGCCCAGGCGATCATCGCGTCGGCAGTGATCGCGGTGATCCTGGCCACCCTGGTGACCGGCAACCCGTTCCGGGCGGTCCGCCTTGCCTACCTGGACTACGGCCACACGCCCGCCACGGGCGCCGCCAAGGCTGACCCGGCGCCGACCAAGGAAGATCCTGCGGTCCCCTCCGCGAAGTAACGGCCGGCAGCCCGGGCGTCGGCGTCAGACCACCAGCTCGATCACGAACGGGCCGGGCCGGGCGTTGGCCTGCTGGAACAGGTCGGCAAAGGCCTCCATCGTGTCGGCCCGCCCCGCTTCCACGCCCATGCCGGCTGCGAGCCGCACCCAGTCCAGGTCGGGGTTGCCCAGGTCCATCATGTCCAGCGCGGTGCGCCCGGGGTTGGCGCCCACGCCCTGGTATTCGCCCAGCAGGATCGCGTACTTGCGGTTGGACAGGATCACCGTGGTCACGTCCAGGCGCTCCCGCGCCTGCGTCCACAAGCCTTGCAGCGTGTACATCGCCGAGCCGTCCGCCTGCAGTCCCACGACCCGGCGGCCCGGCGCGCCCACCGCCGCCCCGGTAGCCAGCGGGATGCCGTCGCCGATCGCGCCGCCGGTGAGCTGCAGCCAGTCGTGCGGCGCCGCGTCCTGCGTGCCGGGGAAGAAGGCGCGTCCGACGGTGATGCTCTCGTCCACGATGATCGCATCCTCGGGCAGCCGCGCGGCCAGGGGCGGCGCCACCGCGGCCGAGGTGATGGCGCCGCGGGCGGGCGCAGGGCGCGGGGCGGCAGGACAATGCGCGACGGGCGCGGCGCCGAGAGCCTCGGCCACGCGGGCGAGGGCGTCCGCGGCGTCTTGCTCCGGCCGGGCCAGCACGTGGGTCTGGCAATCGGGGGGCGCCATGAGGCCCGGCTTGTTCGGATATGCGAAGAAGCCGACCGGCGCCGTCGCGCCCGCCAGGATCAGGTGCCGGAACCCGGCCAGCGCGGCCACGGCCTGGTCCACGGGATACGGCACCCGGTTGATCGGCGTGCGCCCGGCGCCCCGCGCCATCCGGGCGTTGCTGGTCGGCGCCATCATGCGGGCGCCGGTGGCGGCGAGGATGCCGCCGGCGGTGTCCAACGCCTCCGCCCGCAGCGCCATGCCGCCCAGCAGCAGCAGGGTCGGCTCGCCGGACCGCAGCACGCGCACGGCGGACTGGATCGCGTCTGGCGAGGCCTGGGGCGCGGCCGGCGGCGGAAGCGGCGTGCCGACGACGCCGTCCTCGTCCCAGCAGACGTTGCTGGGCAGGATCAGCGTGGCAACGCCGCCGGGCGCGGCGCGTGCGGCCTGCACGGCGGAGGCGCAGTCGCCGCCCACGGCCGCGGCGTGCGCCGCCGTGCGGGTCCAGGCGGAGACCGGGCGCGCCCAGCCCTCGGTGTCCGCGGTCAGCGGCGCGTCGAGCGGGCGGTGGTAGGTCGCCTGGTCGCCGACCAGGTTCACGATGGGGACGCGGGCGCGCCGGGCGTTGTGCAGGTTGGCGAGGCCGTTGGCGAGGCCGGGGCCGCAGTGCAGCAGCGTGGCCGCCGGGCGGTCCGTCATGCGGGCGTAGCCGTCGGCGGCGCCGGTCACCACGCCCTCGAACAGGCCGAGCACGCAGCGCATCCCGGGAATGCGGTCGAGCGCGGCCACGAAGTGCATCTCGCTGGTGCCGGGGTTGGTGAAGCAGGTATCGACCCCGCAGGCCAGCAAGGTGCGCACGAGGCTTTCAGCGCCGTTCATCCGTGGGGTTCCTCCGATGTCGGGCGCCAGACTGCCTCCCGGGCCGGCCTGTGGCAACACGCCGGGGCTACAGGCTGGGGCAGGCTGCGGCCTTCGGGGGCGCTTGGACCGGGGGCGGAAGTTCTCGGCCGCGAGCGTGCAGTCCGCGCCGGACTGCCAGAAAAGAGGCCCGGACGACCGGCAAGATGGTCCTTCTGCTGTCGCTGTAACGTCCCGGCTGGTCGCGGCGCGAACGCCGTCTTCTGCCGCGACGGGGCGACGCGGGGTCCGGGTTGGTTTGACAAGAATGCCCGCCATTGCGCACCACTTCGACCCAACTCTGAAGCAGGCCCGAAGGGCTGACTGCACGATGCCAACGCCGATCGCCCTGGAGAGACCCCGCGCGTGACCACCATCCTGTATCCCGAGGCCATGTACCCCGACGACGGCGAGGAGCGCCGCATCTTCGGCCCTGACGCGACCATCCTGCGCCGGGACACCAAGGTGCTGGCGGACCTTTCGGACGCCGACTGCGCTGCGGCGGACGGGCTGATGCTGTTCCGCCAGTATCTCTCCGCGGCCGACCTTGCCCGCTTCACCCGGCTGCGCGCCGTGGTCCGCATGGGCGTCGGCTACGACCGGATCGACCGCGCGGCCGCGGCGGCGCGCGGCGTCCTGGTGTGCAACGTGCCGGACTACGGCACGACGGAGGTGGCCGACCACGCCATCGCCCTCGCGCTTGCGCTGCGCCGGGGCCTGCTGCTGCACCATGACGCGCAGCGGCGCGACCCGCCGGCGCCGTGGCGCGCGGTGGACGACCCGCTGTTGCGGCGCACGGGCGTGCAGGGATTCGGCATCGTGGGCCTGGGGCGCATCGGCACGGCGGTGGCGCTGCGGGCCAAGGCGCTCGGCTTCCAGGTCGCGTTCTACGACCCCGGCCTGCGCAACGGGACGGAGCTGGCGGTCGGCGTCGCCCGGGCGCCGACCTTGCCGGACCTGCTGCGGCGGGCCGACGTGCTGTCGCTCCACGTGCCGCTGACGCCGGAGACCGTGGGGATGATCGGCGCGACCGAGCTGGCGCTGCTGCCGCCCGGCGCCGTCGTGGTGAACACGGCGCGCGGCCCGGTGCTGGACGTGGAGGCGCTGGCGGAGGCGATGCGTGCCGGGCGGGTGGCCGGCGCCGGGCTGGACGTGCTGCCGGTGGAGCCGCCGGTGGAGCCGTTGCCGGAACTGCTGCGGGCCTACCGTGCGCGGGAAGCGTGGGTGGAAGGCCGGCTGATCATCACGCCGCACTCGGCGTATCTCACGCCCGAGGCGCATTGGGACATCCGCGTGAAGTCGGCGGAAACGATGCGGGCGGCGCTGCTGACCAACCGGCCGCAGAACGTGATCACGCCGGAGACGTATTAGCGGGCCTGCGTCGGCGCGGTCGGCTGCCGCGTCTGCTTGAAGCGAAGTCGGCGCGGCGCGGCACACCGCCCCGCGCCGTCGGTTATTGAGCCGCAGCCTGCTTGGATTGCGCTGCCTGCTCCAAATACGCCATGTGGGGCTTCAGCATGGCCTGCACGACGTCGAACACCCGGCCCTGCATCGCGCTGTCCTGGATCTGACTGGCAGCGCCGAGCGTCGTCAGGGCGGCGGAGACTTCTGTCATAGCCTGCTGACCCCAGCCGCCGACTTTGTGAGGCTTGCCGTCAGGCCCAATAACCACAAACGGCGCGTCGGTACCGGGATGTCCAATCGTGAAGCCCTGAACCGCAACTAAAATTCCCATCATCGGTGTCCTCCCCCGTCCCCGAATGGGTGACGGCCTCATCACCCTGCCTGCACACCCCTCGTTTCTGGTGTGACGCGGGTCACGCTCGGGCGTGTTGCCTTCCAAGGTAACGGTATATTCTTCGAGATATGTTATGGAACCCCGATTGGTCCTTGCGACGTCCTGATTGCCGAGAAGGCCCAAGCGCGCGACCTCGTCCTGATCACGCATAGCAAGTGTGAGTTCTCCCTTGTGCACGGAGTGAGGATCGAGGATTGGGAGGCTTGATTCAGGCCGCCGTAACGCCGCACGGTCCTCCGCGATTGACACCCACGGGCGAGTTGCCCACCCTGCCCGCAACGAGAGACCCCAGGGAACGCCCCCCATGACCACCGACACCCCTTCCCCCGCGCGCCGCCTGCGCAGCCGCCGCTGGTTCGACGAGCCGAGCGACCCCGGCATGACCGCGCTCTACCTGGAGCGCTACCTGAACTTCGGCCTGACACGGGGCGAGCTGCAATCGGGGCGGCCGATCATCGGCATCGCGCAGACCGGCTCGGACCTGGCACCCTGCAACCGCCACTTGGTCGATCTCGCGGACCGGGTGCGGGACGGCATCCGGGACGCGGGCGGCGTGCCGCTGGAGTTCCCGATCCACCCGATCCAGGAAACCGGCAAGCGGCCCACCGCGGCGCTGGACCGCAACCTCGCCTACCTCAGCCTGGTCGAGGTGCTGCACGGCTACCCGATCGACGGGGTGGTGCTGACCACCGGGTGCGACAAGACGGTGCCGGCCTGCCTGATGGGGGCGGCGACCGTGAACATCCCTGCCATCGTGCTGTCGGGCGGGCCGATGCTGGACGGGTGGTACAACGGGCGACTCGCCGGGTCCGGCACCATCGTTTGGGAGGCGCGCAAGCTGCTGGCCGAGGGGCTGATCGACTACGCGGAGTTCATCGACATGGTGGCGGCGTCCGCCGGGTCGGTCGGGCACTGCAACACCATGGGCACCGCGCTGTCGATGAACAGCCTGGCCG
>CAXUIQ010000177.1:0-7897 GCA_964250815.1 uncultured Acetobacteraceae bacterium | reverse complement strand
TCGTCGCGCACGCGGTCCCATTGCGCCAGCGTTTCCACGCCCTCTGCCGTGGTGCGCATGCCGAGGTTGGCCCCGAGGCCGGCAATCGCCCGGACGATCGCCTGGGCGTTGCTGCCCGCGCTGCCCCGGGCCGTGAGGTCGCGGACGAAGGACTGGTCGATCTTGATCTTGTCGAACGGGAAGCTCCGGAGATAGCTGAGCGACGAGAACCCGGTGCCGAAATCGTCCATCGAGATGCGCAGGCCGAGCGACCGCAGCCGGTGCAGCGTGGCGAGCGTCGCCTCGCTGTCGGCCATCAGCACGGACTCCGTGATCTCCAGCTCCAGCCGCGCCGCGGGCAAGCCGGACCGCGCCAGCGCCTCCTCGACGGCAAGGACCAGGAACGGGCTGCGGAACTGGATGGGAGACACGTTGACGGCGACCTTCACGTTGCCCGGCCAGGTCGCCGCCTCCGCGCAAGCTTGGGCCAGCGCCCACTCGCCGACTTGCACGATCAGGCCGGTGTCCTCGGCCACCGGGATGAACTGGCCCGGCGACACGCGCCCGGCTGGATGGTTCCAGCGGATCAAGGCCTCGAAGCCGCAGACGCGGTTTTCCTTCAAATCGAACAGCGGCTGGTACAGCAGCTCGAACTCCTGGCTGGCGAGGCCTGCGCGCAGGTCGGTTTCCATGGCGCGCCGGGCTTGCTGCCGGGCATCCATCTCCGCCTCGAAGAAGCAGACCGTGCCGCGTCCGTCCTGCTTCGCCCAGTTGAGCGCCAGGTCGGCCTTGCGCAGCAGCGTGTCCGCCGCGGCGCCGTCCGCGGGCGCCATGACGATGCCGATGCTGGTCCCGACCACGACCCCGTGCCCGTCGATGGCGTAGGGCGCGCCGATCGCATCGCCGACGCGCCGGGCGACCTCGCCGGCGTCTTCCGGGCGTTGCAGCCCGCAGGCCAGGACCGCGAACTCGTCCGCGCCGAGCCTTGCGGCCGTTTCCGTCCGGCGCAGGCAGCGGGAGATGCGCTCCGCCACTTCCCGCAGCACCTGGTCCCCAACCGGGAAGCCCAGCGCGTTGTTCACCGCCTTGAACTGGTCGAGGTCGATGAACAGGACGGCGAACCCGTCATCCTGCCCAAGCCCGGCGGTCGCGGCCTCCATCGCTTCCCGCAGCACGGCCCGGTTCGGCAGCCCGGTCAGCGCGTCGTGGCGCGCCATGTGGGAGGCCTTCTCCTCCGCCCGCACGCGGTCGGTGATGTTCTCGTAGGTCGCGACCCAGCCGCCATCGGGCATCGGCTGGTGCACGATCGAGATGACGCGGTCCCGCCCCATCTCCAAAACCTGCCTGACGGCCGCGCCCTGGGCGATCTGCGCCGCGCGGTCCTTGTACAAGCGGTCCGCTTCCACGGGCGTGTAGGCGCCGGCGTCGGCGCAAAGGTCGAACAAGTCCCGGAAGGGCGTGCCGATCGCCGGCATCGCCGGCCCTAGCCGGAAGATCTCGCAGAACCGCCGGTTGACCAGCCGCAGCCGGTGATCCCGGTCGAACATGCAAAGCCCCTGGGCCATGTTGTTCAACGCGGCGTCCAGCCGGGCGTTGGCAAGCTCAAGCGCCGCCTCGTGCTGCTTTCTGGTGGTGATGTCGCTGCAGATGGCGACGAAGCCGCCGTCCCGGATTCCGCTGCGGTTGACGCGCAGCCATCGTCCGTCGGGCAGGCAGGTTTCCCCGGCGCTGTCCGTGGCGCTCATCAGCGCGCGGAGCGGCGCGCTGTCCGCAAGCGGCGCGGGCGCCGGACCCTCCGCTCCGCCTCCCGGCGCGCGCGCGCTTTCCAGCGCGCGCCCGCTTCCGAGTGCGCGCAGATACTCGCTCATGCGGGTGTTGGCCACTGCCACCGCGCCGGCGCTGTCCACCACCATCACCCCTTCGCTCGATCCCTCGATGGCGTCGGTGAGGCAGGCCTGGGCCGAGCGGCGCTGCGCCACTTCCCGCGCCACCATCGCCGCGATGTTGGCCCGCATCGCCGCCATGGCCGCCAGCAGCGCCCCCAGCTCGTCGTTGCCGGCCACCGGGATGTGCGTGTCGAGCTGGCCCGCCGCGATCCGGCTCGCCGCGGCCGAGGCTGCCGCGACGGGTCCGATGATGCGCCGGGCGAGCAGGATGGCGACGATGCCGCCCAGGAGCACCGCAAGCCCGGTGCCGAGCAGGGCAAGCAGCTTGGCCTGCGCCACCTTCGCCTGCGCTTGCTGCCGGAAGCGGAAGCCGTCGCCCGCGGCATGGTTGACGAGCAATTCCAGGCGCTCGTTCACCGCTTGGGCGAGCGCATCCACATGGGGTTGGCCGGCCGCGCCTGCTCCCGCTTCCCGCCCGGCGGCCGCGCGCCATTCGGCGACGGCGGCGGCGGCATCGACCGCCGCCTGGGCCGCTTGCGGCGACAGGCTGCGCTCGGCAGCGACGGCCAGGTCGTCGTCCAGCGTCCTCGAAAGCTCTTCCACCTGCGCCAGCAGGCTGGCCTGGTCCGGCGGCGGGGTCCGGTGGGCCAGGCGGGCCGTCGCGGCCTCGATGCCTGCGAAGTCCGCCGATGCCGCACGGGCGTAGCTGATCGACATCAAGGCGCCGTCGAACGTCTGCTCCGTCAGGCGGCCGACCGCGGCGATGCTGAAGACGGCGTAGGCGCCGAGGCCCGCAGTGATGCCGCCCATGCACAGGAACGCCAGCAGGATCTTATGCCGGATGGTGAAGCGCAACCCGGCGCGGATGCCGACGAACGTCGAATGCGCTTTGGCCACTACGCCGGGATGGTGGAGCGGCATCGACATTCCGGCACTTTGCCCTTGAAACCTTACCGAAATGTTGTGGCCCCGGTGCAGCGCTCGTTTGGGGAAGGATAGCGCACCGGATTGGGATTTTGTTAAACATTCGACATTATGTTTTGTGTGGCATATCAAGCCTCGGGCGACGCAGTGGAGGGTTGGGGCAGGTCATGAGGCCGGGACCGTTCGGGCGGCTCGTTCGGAGGCTGGCGTGGGCCATGCTGGCTGCCTGGCTTTCTCCCGCGCGGGCGCAGGGCCAGATGCCGGAACAAGGCAAGCTGATCGCAACCGCCGGGCTGATCCAGGTGGAGGGCGCCGGAGGCGGCGGGCTGGCGCCTTGGGCATTGATCACCGGATACGGCACGCGGGACGCCTTGGGCGGCAACGTGCATGGCACGGTGGTGCGGGTGACGAACTTCACCTTGTCCACGCTGGGCGCGGCGGCCGGGCTGTATGACCGGGTGGAGCTGTCCTATGCCCGGCAGTTCTTCGACACGGGCGCGACCGGGCGGGCGCTGGGCCTGGGCGGCGGGTACCAGTTCAGCCAGGACGTGTTCGGCGCGAAGCTGCGCCTGTTCGGCGACGGCATCCTGGACCAGGACAGTTGGCTGCCGCAGGTCGCGGCGGGGCTGCAATACAAGGTGAACAACCGGGCGGCCGTGCTTCGGGCCATCGGCGCGAAGTCGGACCAGGGCGCCGATTTCTACCTTGCGGCGACCAAGCTGTTCCTGGCGCAAAGCCTGCTGCTCAACGCCACGGTGCGGATGACACGGGCGAACCAGACCGGCATCCTCGGTTTCGGCGGCGACCGCAGCAACGCCTACCGCCCGGAGTTCGAAGGATCGGCGGCTTTGCTGCTGAGCCGCAACGTGGCGGTGGGCGGCGAGTACCGCACCAAGCCGGACAACCTGCGCTTCGCCCGCGAAAGCGACTGGTACGACGCCTTCGTCACCTGGCTGCCGGCCAAGTGGGTTTCGGCGACGCTCGCCTACGTGGACCTTGGCAGCATCGCCGCGCGCAAGCACCAGGAGGGGGTCTATGCCAGCCTTCAGCTTGGCTTCTAAAGCCGGGGCGGCGCTCGTGCTGGGCGCGGCGCTGCTGGCGGCGGCGCTGCTCGCCGCGCCGGCCCGCGCCGGCACGCTGTTCGACGACCTGGGCGGGCGTCCCGGGCTGACGCGGATCGCGGACGGCACGCTGCGCCGCGCCCTGCTGGACCCGCGGATCAAGGACAAGTTCGACGACGCCAACATCGAGCGGCTGCAAGGGCTGCTGATGCTGCAATTCTGCGTGGTGTCCGGCGGGCCATGCCGCTACCCCGGACGCGACATGAGGACGGCGCACGCCGACCTCCACCTCGCGCCCCACCACTTCAACGCGATGGTCGAGGATCTCCAGGACGCGATGGACGCGGAGGGCGTGCCGTTCCGGACCCAGAACCGGCTGCTGGCGCTGCTGGCGCCCATGCACCGCGACGTCGTGTCCGCACCGTCCGCCGCCAGGCCAGGAGCGGCGCCATGACGCTTCGCCGCCTGCGGTGCCCGCCCGCCTGCGCCGCGGCGCTTGCCTTGGCTTCGGGGGTTTGGACGGCTTGGGCGGCCGATGTCCCCGTTGTCACCCAATTGAACCGCAAGTTCCAGCCCGGGCAGGTCGAAGTGGCGCGCGGGGGCACGGTCCGCTTCGTGAACGACGACGGGCAGCTCCTGCACCACGTGTATTCGGTGTCGCCCGCCTTCAGCTTCGACATCGGCGAGCAGGAACCCGGCAAGACCGTCGAGGAGCGGTTCCCCGTCGCGGGAACCTTCACCGTGCTGTGCGGCATCCATCCGAAGATGCGGCTGGTGGTGACGGTGCATTAGGCGCGGCCGGCACGGCTGGGTGTCGGCGGGCCGGATGCGCTATGCTGCCCCACCGATCCATGCGAGGTGCCGTTGGCCGACGATCCCTATGCGCTGCTGGGCGTTCCCCGCACCGCGTCCGAACAGCAGATCCGCTCCGCGTTCCTGAAGCTCGCCAAGACCAGCCACCCGGACGTGAACCCCGGGGACAGGAAGGCCGAGGAGCGGTTCAAGGCCATCTCCGGCGCGCACGACCTGCTGTCCGATCCCGGCAAGCGGGCGCGGTTCGACCGGGGAGAGATCGACGCGGCCGGCCAGGACGTGCCCCCGCGCGGCTTCCGGCCCGGCGGCTCGCCCTTCGCCAACGGCGAAATGGACGACATCCTGGCGGGCATGTTCGGGGGGCAGGCCCGCGGCCCGGCGCGCCCGCGGCGCGGCTCCGACCAGCGCTACACGCTCGCCGTCCCCTTCCTGGATGCGGCGCGCGGCACGACGCAACGGCTGGCCCTGCCGGGCGGCGGCGACCTGAACGTGCAGATCCCGCCGGGCGTGGAAAGCGGGCAAACGCTGCGCCTGCGCGGCAAGGGCGGCCCCGGCGCCGCGGGCGGGCCGGCGGGCGACGCGCTGATCGAGGTCACCGTGACGCCCCATCCCCTGTTCCGCCGGGAGGGCCGCCCCATCCACCTCGACCTGCCGGTCACGCTCAGGGAGGCGGTGCTGGGTGGCCGCGTCCCGGTGCCGACCGTGGGCGGCGCCGTGACCATGGCGATCCCGCCGGGTTCGGACAGCGGGACCAAGCTTCGGCTGCGGGGCAAAGGGCTGCCGGAGCACGGCGGGCAGCCGCCCGGGGACGCCTACGCGACGCTGCGGGTTGTCGTCGGCCCGGCGGACGACGCGCTGCGGGACTTCCTCAAGGATTGGGCGCCGGGTCAGGCGTTCGACCCGCGGTCCGGCTTGCCCAAGGAGTGAGCCGCCGGCGGCCCGGCCATGCGGCGGACCGCTGCAACGAACTCGGCGCTGGACCAGTCGGCGGCACCCTCCAGCCGCCCGCGCTCCTTGCCGGCGCGGTCGATCAGCAGCGTGGTGGGGATGCCCCGCGCCCCCAAGGCCCGGGCCGCGTCGCCCTGGGAGTCCAGCAGGACCGGCAGGGTGCGGATGCCCTTGTCGCGGTAGAACCGCTCGACCGGCGGCGCGCCGCCGCGGTCGGAGGACAGCGCCAGGACCGCCACGCCGTCGCCGGCCACCAGCCGGGCCAGGGCGTCGAGCGCCGGCATCTCGGCCACGCACGGCACGCACCAGGTCGCCCATAGGTTCAGCACCACCCCCTGCCCGGCATAGTCGGCCAGGGTGCGCACCGTGCCGTCCGCGGTGGAGAAGCGCAGCTCCGGCACCGCCGCGCCGTCCGTGGGCTGCAAGCGCCCCAGGTCGGCCAGGCCGGGCGTCGCCGCCCGCGGTTTGCGCGGGGCCAGCGCGACCGGTAGGGTCAGGGCCGCCGCCAGCAGGGCGCGGCGCTTCGATGGAACCATGGTGCGTCCTTGAGCAGCGATACGGTCAACAGCACGTCCGCCCCAGGTGGGGTCGAAACCGGGCCGATCCAAGCGGGGCCGATCCAAGCGGGTCCGGGCGGCGCCGACACCCTGCGCAACGCCGAGGCCAACGCGCAATGGGGCGGGCGCTTCGCCCGCGGCCCGTCCGTCATCATGCAGGACATCAACGCTTCCATCGGCTTCGACCGCAGGATGTGGCGGCAGGACATCCGCGGCAGCCTGGCGCACGCGGCCATGCTGGCCCGCGCCGGCGTGATCGCGCCCGGCGACGAGGCGGCAATCCGCGAGGGCCTCGGCGCCATCGCCGCCGAGATCGAGGCCGGGCGGTTCCCGTTCGTGGAGGACCTCGAAGACATCCACATGAACATCGAGGCGCGGCTCACGGAGCGCATCGGCGAGGCCGGCAAGCGCCTGCACACCGGGCGCAGCCGCAACGACCAGGTGGCGACCGACTTCCGCCTGTGGGTGCGGGACGCGCTGGACGGGCTGGACGCGCAGGCGGCGGACGTGATGCAGGCGCTGGCCGACCGGGCGGCAGCGTTCGCGGGCGACCCGATGCCGGGCTTCACCCACCTGCAAACGGCGCAGCCGGTGACGTTCGGGCACCACCTGCTGGCCTATGTCGAGATGCTGAACCGCGACCGCGGGCGCTTCGCGGATTGCCGTCGCCGGCTGAACGAGTGCCCGCTGGGTGCTGCGGCGCTGGCCGGCACCAGCTTCCCCATCGACCGCGGGGACACGGCGGCGGCGCTCGGCTTCGACCGGCCAGCCGCCAACTCGCTCGATGCCGTGTCGGACCGGGATTTCGCGATCGAGTTCCTGAGTGCCGCGGCGATCTGCGCCACCCACCTGTCCCGCTTGGCGGAGGAGCTGGTGGTCTGGTGCAGCACGCCGTTCGGCTTCGTGCGGCTGTCGGACGCCTTCACCACCGGCAGCAGCATCATGCCGCAGAAGCGCAACCCGGACGCCGCCGAACTCGCCCGCGCCAAGACCGGGCGGATCACGGGAGCGCTGGTGGCGCTGCTGACCGTGATGAAGGGCCTGCCGCTCGCCTACGCCAAGGACATGCAGGAGGACAAGGAGCCGGTGTTCGACGCCGCCGACGCGCTGGCGCTGTCGCTCGCGGCCATCGGCGGCATGGTGCGCGACATGGCACCGGACCTCGGGCGCATGCGGGCGATGGCCGGGTCGGGGTTCGCGACGGCGACGGACCTGGCGGATTGGCTGGTGCGGGTGCTGCGGCTGCCGTTCCGCACGGCGCACCACGTCACCGGGCGCGTGGTCGCGGCAGCGGAGGCGCGCGGCGTGGGGTTGGCGGACCTCGACCTGCGAGAGATGCAGGCGATTGAGCCTGGAATCACCGCGGCCGTGTTCGACGTGCTGACGGTGGATGCGTCGGTCAGGAGCCGGACCAGCTTCGGCGGCACCGCGCCGGCCAACGTGGCGGCGCAGGCGGCGCGCTGGCAGGCTGCGCTGCGGTGAGGCTGGCCATCCCCATGCTGCTGGCCCTCCTCCTGCTCGCGGCCTGTGGCAAGAAGGGGTCGCCCAGCGCGCCCGGCCCGGCCAACGAGGTCACGTATCCCCGCACCTACCCGTCCCGGTAAGCATGTCCGCCGCCATCGAGCACGACGCCGACCCGACCCCGTCCGAGCTGATCGCCGCCCGGCCGCATCTCTCGATGCACGCCATGGACGGGCTGCTGATGGAGGGCGTGCCGCTCCACGCCGTC
>CAXUIQ010000176.1:3538-7928 GCA_964250815.1 uncultured Acetobacteraceae bacterium | reverse complement strand
CTGAAGAACCAGACGATGACAACTTTTGGCCTTGGCGAGCAGATCAGCGCGGCGCCGCCCGCCATGGCCTCCAGCCCCGTGAGGCCGAACGGCTCGGGCCATCGGCTGGGCACCACGACAATCCCGGCCTGCGCCATGGCGGCCCGCACCTCCGCGTGCGGCCGGTGCCCGGCCATCGCCCCCCCGGCAGCCGCGGCGTCCCGCGCCACGGCTTCGGAATATGCGTCGCCGGCGCCGTCCGGACGCAGGCGGCGCGCGCCGATGACCTCCGCCCGCCAGCCCGGCAGGCCCGGCAGCGCGCGGGCGCAGGCCGCAACGAAGCGGTCCGCGCCCTTTTCCGGCACCAACCGCCCGGCGAAGAGGATCAACCGGTCGCGGCAGCCATGCGGCACCGGCGGCGGCACCGCCGAAAGGTCGATGCAGTTCGGCTGGACGGCCGGCGGCGGGTTCCAATCCGCCACGCCGTCCGTCAAGCGTCCGCCGACATACGGGGACACCGTGACGACCCGCGCCTGGCGGCGCAGCCGGCGGCGCCCGGCGGCACCGGCCATGCCGCGCATCGCCTGCGGGTCGTTGTGCAGGACCAGGACGGTGGGCACGCCGGGGAAGCGCCGGGCGAGGCGCAGCGCGACCATCGGCCGGTTGTGAACCTCGATCAGGCTCGGGCGCAGTTGCCGCAGGCAGCGCGAAACGGCCCAAACGTAGCGCGTGGTGCGGCTCGCGGGCAGCCATGCCGGGGAGTGGGCGGCCTCGAAGCAGGGGACGGCGAAGGGCCGGTGCCGGAGCGGCGCGCCGACCACCACGGTGCGGAACGCCGCCGGCTGGCCGGCGCCGAGCCGCTGCGCCAGGAGGCCGATTGCGCCCACCGCCTCCGGGCTGAACCCCTCGTTCGGCGGCAGCACCACGGCGACCAGCCGCGCCTCCGCAGGCCCTTCGGTCGGGCAGCCAAGGCCCATGGCGGCCTAGGCGCGCGGGGCCATCTTGGGCCGGGGCAGCGGCCCTTCGTCCCGCAGGCCGTGCCAAGACAGCACCGTTTCCGCCAGGAACGCCGCCCCCGCGCCGAGGGCCCACACGCCCGCCGCGCCGAACATGAGCAACCCCGGCCAGGCGACGGCCGCGTTGCGCAGCGCGCCCACGAACAAGGTGAAGGTGGCGACCGCGGTCGCGCCGCCGGCGACCGCACCCAGCGCCACGGCGGCATCCAGCGCCAACGTCCGCCGCCGCAGCCGGTGCAGGTGGCTCCGCAGCGTCGCCGCGCCCGGCCCGCCGGGCTGGGCTTGCAGCAGCTCCTCCGCGTGCTCCATGTGGTCGGTGACGCGGGCCAGGCGGGTGGCGAACACGTTCAGCAAGGTGCCGATCCCGGACAGCAGGAACACCGGCGTCAGCGCGACCTGGATGATGTGGGCGACGGAGTCCAGGGGCACGCCCATGGCGAGGTCGGGCATGGCGTCAGGACGGCTCGCGGATCGGCATGGGCCGCACCATGCCGCACGCGGGCCGCCGGGGCTAGTCGGCCGGGCGGGCGGACCACGCAGCCTATGCGGCGCCGCCGATCTGCCAAAGGGTCGCGTAGTTCATGATCGGCCGCTCGAAGGTGACGCCCTGGGCGGCAAAGTGCTTGGCGCTGTCCAGCATGGGCTGGAACGTGTCCATCTGCTTGGCGTGTTCCAGCGTGTCCCACACGCTGGTGTTGTGCAGGGAGGACGTCGCCTCGTCCGCCCCGGCATAATAGGCGACCAGGCCCGGCATCGCCTCGATGCCGGGCCGCAACGCCGCTTCGAAATCGGCCATCATCTTTGAACACGCCGCGAACTGCCCGGGCGGGCAGCGCAGGATGGAAACGCGGACGACTGCGGCCATGGCACGATCCTCCTATTCGGCCGCCATCGGCAGCCCGCCAAGCACCTTGTCGAGCGTGATCGGCAGGTCGCGCACGCGCACGCCGGTCGCGTTGAACACGGCGTTGGCGATGGCGGCGGCCACGCCCACGATGCCGACCTCGCCCACGCCCTTGATGCCGAGCGCGTTCACGTGGTCGTCCTGCTCCTCCACGAACAGCGCCTCGACGCTCGGCACGTCCGCCTGCACGGGGACGTGGTACTCGCCCAGGTCGCGGTTGACCCACTGGCCCCAGCGCGGGTCATGGACGGTTTCCTCCGTGAGCGCCTGGCCGATGCCCATGATGATGCCGCCGTGGACCTGGCTTTCGGTGGTGCGCGGATTCAGCACCCGGCCCACGCCGAAGGCACCCAGCATCCGCCGCGTGCGGACCTCGCCGGTGTCCATGTCCACGCCGACCTCGGCGAACTGCGCCCCGAAACTGTGCATGGAGAAGTGCTCCAGCGCGTCCAGCCCGCCGTGGTCGTATTTCGCCTGCAAGCCCTCGGGCGGGGCGGCGCGCCCAAGCAGCGCGGCCAACGGCTCGCCGCGCGCCGGGTCGTCCCGGCGGCGCACCTGCCCGGCCTCGAACACCAGGTCGTCCGAGTTCATGCCCCGCAGCGGGGAGGCCTCGTCGCCCCGCGCCAGTTCCGCCACCTGCCGCCGCATGTCCCGCGCAGCACCGGTGAGCGCCGAGGTGAAGCTGATCGCTCCACCTGATCCAGCGGAGCCGAAGGTCATCGGCAGGTCGCTGTCGCCGATCACGACATCGACCTGCGCCTCCGCCACGCCCAGCGCCGCCGCGGCGACCTGGCGCATGATGGTGTAGGTGCCGGTGCCGAGGTCGGAAGCCGCCAATTCCACCATGGCCGTGCCGTCCCGCCGCAGCGTCAGCCGGGCGGAGGCCGGCAGCGGCACCACCGGGTAGCTCGCCGCGGCCACGCCCATGCCGACCATCCAGCGCCCGTCGCGCACCGTGCCCGGCGCGCCGCGGCGCTCCCAGCCGAAGCGGGCCGCCCCCTGCTCCAGGCAGGCGCGCATGGAACGGCTGGACCAGGGCTTGCCGGACTCCGGGTCCGCGTCCGGCTCGTTCAAGAGGCGCAGCGCGATCGGGTCCATGTTGAGGGCAACCGCCAGCTCGTCCATCGCGGATTCCAGCGCGAAGCTGCCCGGCGCCTCGCCCGGCGCGCGCATCCAGGCCGGCGTCGGCGTGTGCAGCCTTGCCACGCGGTGCGTCGTTCCGCGGTTGGGCGCGGCGTACATGATCCGGGTCATGGCGCCGGATTGCTCCACGAACTCGTCGTGCAGCGAGGTTTGCAGGATGCTGTCATGCGCGATGGCCAGCAGCTTGCCGTCCCGGCCCGCGCCCAGGCGGATGCGTTGCCGGGTGCGGCTGCGGTGGCCGTGGTCGGTGAAGGTGTGCTGCCGGGTCAGCGCGACCTTGCAGGGGCGCCCCGTGGCCTTTGCGCCGATCACCGCCAGCACGACGTGCGGGTGCAGGCCGAACTTGGAGCCGAAGCCGCCGCCGATGAAGCGGCTGACCACCTGCACCTGCTCCGGCTTCAGCTTGAACGTCGCCGCGAGCGACGCCGCGCAGACGGACACGCCCTGGTTGGTGTCGTGCACGAGGAGGCGGCCGTCCGCCCACTCCGCCACCGCCCCGTGCGGCTCCATGGCGACGTGGTGCTCGTAGGGCGTGTCGTAGGTGGCGTCCACCTGCACGGGGGCGGCGGCGAAGGCCCCCTCGGCGTCGCCCTCCGCGGTGTCCGGCTCGGCGCCGCCGTTGATGACGCGGGGCTTGTAGGCGTCCGCCGCCGCCTCGTCGAAGCCCGGCGCCGGCGCATCCGCGTCGTACTCGACATGCACCATCGCCGCGGCGTCGCGCGCCGCCTCGTAGGTGTCGGCGACCACCAGCGCCACGAACTGCCCGTGGAACAGCACGTCGTCGCGGTCCAGGACCGGCTTCGGCCCCATCACCTTCTTGATGAGGTCGTCGGTGAACACGTAGGGCGCCATCTCCGGCGCGTCCGCATGGGTGACGACGGCCAGCACGCCCGGCACTGCCCGGGCCGCGTCGGCCCGGATGGCCCGGATGCGCCCGCCCGCCACCGTGGTCGGCACCGGGAAGCCATAGACCAGGCCGTCCGGGTGGTGCTCGGCGGCGTAGCGGGCGGCGCCCGCCACCTTGAGCGGGCCGTCGGCGCGGGGGGAGGACAGGCCGATGTGGCCGCCGCGGTTCTCGGCGATGAAGTCGGCGATTGCCATGGATCAGGCTCCGGCGGTGGGTTGGGACAGTTCGGCCAAGGTGCGGGCGATGGTGCGCCGGGCTAGCGGCAGCTTGAAGTCGTTGCCGCCCCAGCCGCGGGCGGGGGCCAGCTCGGCATCCGCGGCGGCGAGGAACGTGGCCTCCGTCGCGGGCGGGCCCGCGAGCGCCGCCTCCGCCGCGCGTGCCCGCCAGGGCTTGTGCGCGACGCCGCCCAGCGCGATCCGGGCGGTGGCCACGGTGCCGTCC
>CAXUIQ010000176.1:0-3528 GCA_964250815.1 uncultured Acetobacteraceae bacterium | reverse complement strand
ACGTCCAAGACGGCGGCGACGGACACCAGCGCGAAGGCGTAGCTCGCCCGGTCACGCACCTTGCGGTAGCGCATCCGACCGCGCACCGCCGGCGGCAGCTCGACCGCGGTGATCAGCTCGCCGGGTTCGAGGGTGTACTCCAGATCCGGCGTGTCGCCGGGCAGGCAATACAGCGCATCGACCGGCAGCGTCCGCGGCCCGTCCGCGCCTTGCACGTGCAGCACGGCGTCCAGCGCCTGCATGGCCACCGCCATGTCGCTCGGATGGGTGGCGATGCAGTGCTCGGTAGCGCCCAGGATGGCATGGATGCGGTTGTGCCCGCCGATTGCGCCGCAGCCGGAGCCGGGCTGGCGCTTGTTGCAGGGCCGCGCCGTGTCGTAGAAGTAGCCGCAGCGGGTGCGCTGCACGAAGTTGCCGCCGGTGCTCGCCTTGTTGCGCAACTGCCCGGACGCCCCGGCCAGGATCGCCTCGGCCAGCACGGGGTAGCGACGCCGCACCGCCGGGTGCGCGGCAAGCTGGGTGTTGTGCACGAGGGCGCCGATGCGCAGGCCGCCGGTCGCCGTCTCCTCGATCCCCGTCAGCGGCAGGCGGGAAATGTCCACCAGGCGCGCGGGCGTCTCGACCTGCAGCTTCATCAGGTCGAGCAGGTTGGTGCCGCCGGCGATGTAGCGCGTGTCGCGCCCGCCGCCGTGCGCCGCGACCGCGGCCTCCGGCGTGTCGGCGCGCTGGTAGGTGAAGGGCTGCACCGCTCAGCCCTCCCCGGCCAGAGCCACGCCGCTCTGCGCCGCGGCGGCGCGCACCGCAGCGACGATGTGCAGGTAGGCGCCGCAGCGGCACAGGTTGCCGCTCATGCGCTCGCAGACTTCGGCGTCCGTGAGTTCCGGCGCCGCCGCCACGTCCGCCGCCGCGTGGCTCGGCACGCCGTCGCGCAGCTCCGCCAACATGCCGGCCGCCGACAGCAACTGCCCCGGCGTGCAGTAGCCGCATTGGAAGGCGTCGTGGTCGATGAAGGCCTGCTGCAACGGGTGCAACGCACCGTCCGCGAGGCCGAGCAGCCCTGGCAGGCCCTCGACCGTGGTGATCCGGTCCCCCTCGTGCATCACCGCCAGCGCCAGGCAGGCGTTCACCCGCTGGCCCTCGACCAGCACGGTGCAGGCGCCGCACTGCCCGTGGTCGCAGCCCTTCTTGCTTCCCGTGAGGTGCAGGTGCTCGCGCAGCGCGTCCAGCAGCGTGGTGCGGGCATCAAGCGTCAAGGCGTGCCCCTGTCCGTTGACGGTCAGCGTGACCGGCATCATCACCGGCGCGTGCCGGTCAAGCGCAGTGTCTGGCATGGCGGGTTCCTTCTTGTTCGGCCGTATCCGAAGACGAGGCCGTGCATCCGGTCGGCCCATGGTCGCTTCCAGGGCCGGAGGGCATGGTCGTAGGCGGTGCGCCCGTTGCGCTTCGCTGGATAAGCTGAGCACCTTCCGGATGATCCGCAAGGGCGGCCGGTGAACGTAAGGAGGGTCCCCCCAAATGGCAGAGGACGCGGTGGCCTGGTACTTCGACGTGGTGTCGCCCTTCGCCTACCTCGCCTTGCCGGCGGTGGAGGCCATCGCGCGTCGGCGGCCCGTGCTGTTCCGGCCGGTGGTGCTCGGCGCCGTGCTCGCCCATTGGGGCCAGCTCGGCCCCGCCGAGATCGCGCCGAAGCGGACCCACGCCTACCGGCTGTGCCAGTTCATCGCCGGCCGCGCCGGGCTGCCCCTGCGCTTCCCGCCCCGGCACCCGTTCCGCTCGCTCGATGCCCTGCGGCTGCTCGCGGCGCTGGACGGCGATCCCGGCGCGGTCCGGGCCGCCTTCGATTTCGTCTGGGCCGAGGGCCGCGACCCCGGCGAACCCGCCGAACGCGATGCGCTGTGCGCCCGGCTGTCAATCCACGACTACGACGCCTTTATTGCCGAGCGCGGCGCCAAGGCCCGGCTTCATGCCGGAACCGACGCGGCCATCGCGGCCGGCGTGTTCGGGGTGCCGACGCTGGCGGCGGGCGGCGCGTTGTTCTGGGGCCTCGACGCCATGCCCATGGCGGAGGCCGCCCTGGACGACCCCGGCCTGCTCGGGCGCGGCGAGATGGCGCGCCTCGCCGCCCTGCCGGTCGGCGTGCGGCGGCGGAGCGGCTGACCGTCCGCGCGGGTCAGGTCCGTCCCGGCACCTCGATCCCCTCCCCGGCTGCGTGCCCGGCGTCGAACGCTGCGGCGTTCACCGGGCGTTCCGCCGGGTTGCGGGACCGGAAACGCAGGCCGAGCTTCGCCATCTCCGCATCGACCACGCCGTGCTTGGCAAGCGCCAGGTCCCGCCCGGACGACGCGCGCAGCGCCGCCTCCCGCTCCGTCCGCATCGCCGCGAGCTTCGCCTGAATGCCCTGGGACAAGCCGAGCACGAAGGAGGTGTGCAGCGCCCGCCGCCGTCCGCCGCGCCCGCGCAGGTAGTCCGGCCCGGCGCGGAACCGGTTGGCCTCGGTCTCGAACGCCTGGGCGACCAGCGGCATGAGCACCCCCGCCGCCTGCACGTCCGGGGGCAGGCCGAAGAACACCTGGGCCAGCCGCCCGTCCGCGTCGGTCTCGAACCAGAAGCGGCAATCGAAGAACGCCGCCACCGCCGGGGCGCACTCGTCGAGCGGCCCGATCCGGCTCCGCCCCGTGGGCAGCGCCAGGCGCACGCACGGCTGCGCCCGAAGCTCCAGGTCCGACATCGACAGGCCGTGCCGGTCCAGCAGCGCCGCGACCTTGGCCGCCGCCGCCATCGCTTCCGGCTCGGTGCAGCCGCGGTCGGTGGTCTTGCTGCGCAGGGCCTCGATGCGGGCCAGCAGCGCCGCGTCGCCGGCGCCCATCGCGGCCTACTCGGGCAGCGGGATGAACTCGGCGTCGCCCGCCACCCGGTCGAAACGCCCGGCGCGCCAGTCGGCCTTGGCCTGCTCGATCCGCTCCCGCCGGCTGGAGACGAGGTTCCACCACACGTGCCGCGGCCCGTCCATCGGCTCGCCGCCGAGCAGCAGCACCCGCGCCGCCGTTTCGGCCCGCAGCGTGATCGGGTCGCCCGGGCGCAGCACCAGCAGGCGGCCGGCGCCGTACGTGTCGGGGCCAACCTGCACCGACCCTTCCAGCACGTAGGCGGCGCGCTCCACATGCTCCGCCCCGACCGGCAGGCTGGCGCCCGCGTCCAGCGCCGCATCGGCGTAGAACATGTCCGAGAACGTCTTGACCGGGGAACGCGCGCCGAACATCTCGCCGGCGATCACCCGGACGTGCTTGCCCTCCCCGGACACCTCCGGCAGCGCGTCGCGGCCAACGTGAGAAAAATCCGGCGCGGTTTCCTCATGCGCCTGCGGCAGCGCGACCCAGGTCTGGACGCCGTACAGCCGCTTCTCCAGCGGGCGCAGTTCCGCCGCCGTGCGCTCCGAATGCACGATGCCGCGCCCGGCGGTCATCCAGTTCACGGCGCCGGGCTGGATCGCCTGCACGGTGCCGAGGCTGTCCCGGTGCATGATCTCGC
>CAXUIQ010000175.1:0-7929 GCA_964250815.1 uncultured Acetobacteraceae bacterium | reverse complement strand
GGCCTGGGCGACACGACCGGGCTGTACCACGGCACGCAGCAGATCAACCAAGGCCAGATGGACCGCTGGAACATCGTCGCCACGCTGAACTACCTGCCGCACGCGCAGGAGACCGGGATCGTGATGGCCAAGATGGGCATCGACCCGTCCGACAAGCCGGCGAAGAAGCGGGTCGAGAGCATGGTGGCGCTGGCGGACCTGACGCGCGCCGGGTTCATCAATGGTGACATCTCCACCGTGATGAGCCCGCGCACAGTGATCACCTGGGCGGAGAACACCCGCATCTTCAAGGATGTCGGCTTCGCGTTCCGCCTGACCTTCCTCAACAAGTGCGACGAGGCCGAGCGCAGCACGGTGGCGGAATACTACCAGCGCTGCTTCAATGAGGAGCTGCCGACCGGCTTGCTGGCGCCGCGCAAGGGGCTGTGAGCGGATCGCCGATGAGCGGAGCCAAGGACAACTCGCGCACCGAAGACTTCAAGCGCGCCACCGCCGGCGCCTTGCGTGCCGTCGCACAGGTGCCGGAGGTGCAGGTCGCCTTCCAGCCCGGCCCGAGCGGCCTCGTCGGCAAGCGTGCTCGCCTGCCGCTGCCGACCCGGGCCTTGCCCGCTGCCGAGATGGCCAAACTGCGCGGCGCGGCCGACAGCGTGGCCCTGCGCCTGCGCCACCACGACGACGCCGTGCATGCCGCGCGCAGCCCCGGCCAGCGCGAGGCGAAGGACGTGTATGACGCGCTGGAACAGGCGCGGGTCGAGGTGGTCGGCACGGCGCACATGGCGGGCGTCGCCGCCAACATCCGCGCCCGGCTGTCGGACGAGTGCGAGGCCGGAGGCTACGACCGCATGACGCGCAAGGACCAGTTGCCGCTCCCGGCGGCGCTGTCCCTCCTGGCGCGGGAGCGCATGTCGGGCGAGCCGGCGCCGGCCGCCGCGGCGCGCATCCTGGAAAGCTGGCGCGGCACCCTGGGCGACGACGCAGAGGGCGCTCTGGCTGAGATGGCCTCGGCGCAAAACGACCAGGCGCGGTTCACCCGGGCCGCGCGCAAGCTGCTCGCCGCGTTGAACCTGGCGGAAGCCGAGGTCGAGGCAGAACCCGACGACCAGACCGACGAGGGCGAGGACGGCGGCGAGCAGGCGGGGTCGCAGGACAACGCGGAGCAGAACGAGGGCGACACGGAGGCCGACGCCGACAGCTCCATGGGCGCGCAGCCTGAGCAGATGCAGGGCGAGGCCACGGAGGACGAGGGCGAGGACGACGCAGACGAGGATGCCGCCGCGGCCGAGGGCGACGACCGGCCCGGCGGCCCACAGACGCGGCGCGAGAAGCCCATTCCCGACGACCACATGGCCTATCGCGCCTTTTCCCGCACCCATGACGAGGAAATCGACGCCGAGGACCTGTGCGATCCCGAGGAGCTGGCCCGGCTCCGTCAGCAGCTCGACCAGCAGTTGCAGCATTTGCAGGGCGTCGTGAGC
This sequence comes from uncultured Acetobacteraceae bacterium, assembly GCA_964250815.1. Classification (GTDB taxonomy): domain Bacteria; phylum Pseudomonadota; class Alphaproteobacteria; order Acetobacterales; family Acetobacteraceae; genus CAHJXG01. Next base: position 6,454 of record CAXUIQ010000175.1, on the reverse strand, counting down.
AAGCTCGCCAACCGCTTGCAGCGCCGCTTGCTGGCGCAGCAGACCCGGGCATGGGAGTTCGACCTGGACGAGGGCATGTTGGACGCCGGGCGCCTGGCCCGCGTGGTGGTGAACCCCATGCTGTCCCTGTCGTACAAGCGGGAGCGGGAGACGGACTTCCGCGACACCGTCGTGACCCTGCTGATCGACAACTCCGGCAGCATGCGCGGCCGCCCGATCACGGTGGCCGCGATGTGCGGAGACATCCTGGCCCGCACCCTGGAGCGCTGCGCGGTCAAGGTCGAGGTGCTGGGCTTCACCACCCGCGCCTGGAAGGGCGGGCACAGCCGGGAGCGCTGGGTCGCGGAGGGCAAGCCGCGCAACCCCGGGCGGCTCAACGACCTGCGCCACATCATCTACAAGTCCGCCGACGCGCCATGGCGCCGGGCGCGCAAGAACCTGGGCCTGATGCTGCGGGAAGGCTTGCTCAAGGAGAACATTGACGGGGAGGCACTGCTGTGGTCCTACCGCCGGCTGATGGCGCGTCCGGAGCACCGGCGCATCCTGATGGTCATCAGCGACGGCGCGCCAGTGGACGACAGCACGCTGTCGGTCAATCCCGGCAACTACCTGGAAAAGCACCTGCGCGAGGTGATCCGGGAGATCGAGGGCCGCGATCTCGTCGAGCTGATCGCCATCGGCATCGGACACGACGTGACACGGTACTACCGCCGGGCGGTCACGATCGTCGATGCGGAGGAACTTGGCGGCACCGTCATGAAAAAGCTTGCCGAGTTGTTCGATGAGGACGCGGCGCGGTCCTGGGCGCGGGCAGCGGCTGAGCGGGCACCGCTAATTATTTAGGCAACCTCGACGGCCGCCCGTGCGTCTTCGGTCAACCACTGCAACATGCGGGCGGCGTGCCGGATCGCCAGGGAGTAATGGCCCTCGTTCGGGACGATGTGGAGGCGCAGGCCGGGGATCGCCTCAAGCGGCGCCAAAGCGTGGAGGGGTATCAGCGAGTCCTCGCTGCCATACCATAGATCGACGGGCACGCTGATATCGCCGAGCGGAATCCGCCATGGCGCGGCGTAGATCTTGGCGTCGGACAAGGCGCCCTGCACGCTCCGCCCGATGCCCTCCCGCCAGACCCGGGCGAGGCCGGAAAGGGTCTCGCGGTCGAGGCACTCGCGATCAGCGGACGGCAGCGCATCGCCGACCATGGTGCGCGGGGTAATGATCCGCCGCCGCAGCAGGGGCCGGATGACGCTGAACAGGCGGTGCGCCAGCACTGGGTGCCGCCCCAAGCGGTAAAGGTGGCCGACGCCGGGCGCGCGGGGATGGACGCCGTGCGCCGGCGGCACCGGGCAGACCAGCCCCGCCGCCCGCACCCGGTCCGGCAAGGCGTAGGCGCAGGCCACCGCGTAGGGCGCCCCGCCAGACAAGCCGACGACATAGAAGCGTCCAATGCCAAGCCGGTCCGCGACGTCAGCCACGTCCTGCGGCCAATCCAGCAAGGTCCGGCCCGGCTTCGGCGAGGAGCGTCCGTAACCCGGGCGGTCAAGCGCCAGCAAGCGCACCGGCAGGTCCGGGATCAGCCCGGCCTCAAGACGCGACGCCGGCCAACCATGGAAATACAGCACTACGGGTCCAGCCGGATTGCCATATTCCTCGACGGCGATCACCCGTCCGTCCGGCAGCCGCACGGTGAACGACGGCGCAACACTACGACCGGTCCGTCGGGCAAGCTTCCTGCGTTGCGTCAGCCGTTTGAACGTCCGGCTTACCATGAGCGGGCAAGCCGACGGGCGCGGCACAAAAAAAGCCCGCCAAGGCGGGCTTTCAACGTCGCCATGGGTGGATCAAGCGGTGGGCAGGGCGGCGGCGCGCTTGGCCTGCGACCGTGCGATGCGGCGCTTCAGCACCTGCGCCTCCTCCGGCAAGCTCCGGTTCGGCGTACCGAGCAGGAAAGCGTCAAGGCCGCCGTTGTGCTCGATGGTGCGGATGGCATGGGTGGTCAAGCGCACGCGAACCGTGGTGCCCAGGATGTCCGACAGCAGCGACGTATGCTGCATGTTGGGCAGGAAGCGGCGCCGGGTCTTGTTGTTCGCATGGCTGACGTTGTTGCCAGACTGCACACCCTTGCCCGTAAACTGGCAGCGACGAGACATCGGAATCCCTCAAATGGAAACGCCGCACAGGGCGAAGCCCCAGCGGCTCAAATGCGAGCTTATGCCGCCACGGAACCGCAGCGTCAACCCGCGGCGCCTACGCGCGGCCCGACGCGCCGCCATGCGGGCCGTATTCCGCCCGCAACTCGCCGGACCGCACGCTGGACATGGCGTTCTGCAACACCTGAACGATGGCCTCGTCGCTCATGGTGCGCGCCAGCAGTCCGAGCGAGCCGCCGAGCAGGGCCGACGCGATAGAAAGCGGACTGAGGTTCTGCCCGGCCATGTACTCGATCGCCTTGTCCACAACCGCGCCGGCATGGCTCAAGTCGGCAGGAGTCTCGGGTGGGGCATGGTCGCCGTCGTGCGGCATGGCGTTTCTCCTGTTCTGAGGGTGACGGATGAGGGCCGGCTGCCCGCGCGCTACTGCGCCGCGACCGTCTCGGGCGACGCCGCTGCCGGCTTCGTTTGCAATGACGCTGGCGGTGCCTCGCCCTGCTCGACCTGCAAGACCCACATGCGGGCATACAGCCCGCCCGCGGCCAGCAGGCTGGCATGGGTGCCCCGCTCCGCCACCATGCCCTCGTTCAACACCAGGATCTCGTCGGCGTCGGTCACGGTGGACAGCCGGTGCGCGATCACCAGCGTGGTGCGGTGCGCCGATACGGTGCGCAGCGCCGTCTCGATCTCCCGCTCCGTCTTGGTATCGAGCGCGCTGGTTGCTTCGTCCAGGATCAGGATGCGCGGGTTCTTCAGGATCGTTCGGGCAATGGCGACCCGCTGCTTCTCCCCGCCCGACAGCTTGAGGCCGCGCTCGCCAACGCGGGTGCTGTAACCCTCCGGCAGGCGCATGACGAAGTCGTGCACCTGGGCCAGCCGGGCAGCCTGCTCGACCTCCGCCTGGGACGCGCCGGGGCGGCCATAAGCGATGTTGTAGGCGATGGTGTCGTTGAACAACACGGTATCCTGCGGCACGACGCCGATGGCGGCGCGCAGGCTGGCCTGCGTCATGTCGCGCACGTCGATGCCGTCGATCTCCACGGCACCCTCCGTCACGTCATAGAAGCGGAACAGCAGGCGGCTGATGGTCGATTTCCCAGCGCCGGTCGGCCCCACAATGGCGAGCTTCGCCCCGGCAGCCGCGGAGAAGCTCACGCCGTGCAGGATTTCCCGGTTGGGGTTGTAGCCGAAATGCACGTCGCGGAAAGCGACCGTGCCGGGCCGCTCGCCGCCGGGCGCGTGCTTGTGCGCAAGCACGACGGCGCCGGGCCGGTCGGCGACCTCCTGACCCACCGCGAGCAAGCGGAACATCTGCTCCATGTCCACCAGGCCCTGCTTGATCTCCCGATACACAAAGCCCAGGAAGTTGAGCGGCTGGTAAAGCTGCATCAGGTAGGTGTTCACCAGCACGAACTGGCCGACCGTCATGGTGCCGGCCTGCACGCCGTCGGCCGCCATCAGCATGACCCCGCCGAGGCCGGCCGCGATGATCAGCGCCTGGCCCAGGTTCAGCATGTTGAGCGTGACCTGGCTCTTGACCGCCGCGCGTTCGTAGCGGGCGCGGGCCTCGTCGAAGCGCCGCGCCTCGTGCGCCTCGTTGCCGAAATACTTCACCGTCTCGAAGTTCAGCAGGCTGTCGATGGCCTTGTTCTGCGCGTCGTTGTCGGTGTCGTTCATCGCGCGGCGGAAACGGACGCGCCAGTTGGTGAAACCAAAGGTGAAGCCGATGTAGAGCACGACCGTCACCAGCGTGACGCCAGCAAACCGCCAGTCGAACAGGCGCCACAGGATGCCGACGACCAGCACGACTTCGAGCAGGGTCGGGACGATGTTGAACACCGCAAGGCGCAGCACGTTCTCGATGCCCGCAGTGCCGCGCTCGATGGAACGGGACAGGCCGCCGGTCATCCGGTCCATGTGGAAGCGCAGCGACAAGCGGTGCAGGTGCTGGAACGTTTGCAGCGCGACCTTGCGCACGGTCCTTTGCTGCACGGCGGCGAACACCGCGTCGCGCAGCTCGGCAAAGCCGGCGGAGGCGATGCGCAGCACCGCATAGGCCACGATCAGCCCCAAAGGGACGGTGAGCGGGTGGCCCTTGGGGGACAGCGCATCGACGGCATGGCTATAGACGATTGGGATACAGACCGTCGCGACCTTGGCCAGCACCAGCAGGATGACGGCCGCGACCACGCGCACGTGGGCGCCGGTGTCCCCCTTGGGCCAGAGATAGGGCAGCAGCGAGCGCACGGTCTGGAAGCCGGTCCGCGTCGGGGTATCGGACGCAACCGGGGGAACTAGGTCGGCAGGCTTCATGGGGCAGCATGTGGCGATGGTCCGCGGCGCTGGAAAGGCCGCAATGCCTGGGATGGGCCGGGATCGCAGCCATATTGCCGGCATGGACGACCTCATGCGCCACATCGCCGCCTGCCGCAACGCCCAACTGCCGGGGCGCCGGATGTCCCTGCGGCTGGGAGCGGCCCAGGTCGGCTGGGTGTTCCCGGAGGTTGCGGCGGCGCTGGCCGCGTTGGGCGGCGCCGTCGATGGAGGCGGGGTCGCCGTCCCGGCCGACAGGCTCTACGGCATGGCCCGGCAGCTCGCCGCGCAGGGATTGTGCCGGTTCCGCGACGAGGCGTTCGACGTGCGTGCCGTGCCGGACGGGCCTGTGCTGGCGCAGATCGACCGCGGAGCGGTGCCGCTCCTGGGCGTGCAGGCGGAGGGCGTGCACCTGAACGGCTTGGTGCGGCGCCCGGACGGGCTATGGGTCTGGGTCGCCCGCCGGGCGGCGCACAAGCTGCTCGACCCCGGCAAGCTCGACCATCTGGTGGGCGGCGGCGTGCCGGCCGGGCTTTCGCCATGGGAAACGCTGGTCAAGGAAGCGGACGAGGAGGCCGCGCTCCCCCCTGCCCTGATCGCCGAGGCGGTGCCCGTCGCGCAACTCGGCTACGCCATGGAATACTCCGGGGGACTGCGGCGCGACCGCCTGCACTGCTACGACCTGGTGCTGCCGGAAAGCTTCGTGCCGCGCCCGCAGGACGGCGAGGTCGAAGCGTTCGAACTGCGGCCCTTGCGGGCGGTGCTGGACGAGGTCCGGCGATCCGACGCCTACAAGTTCAACGTGAACCTAGTGCTGATCGACCTGTTCCTGCGGGCCGAGCTGCTGGACACGGCTGAACGCAGACACCTCCGGGCCGCGCTTGACGCACCGTCCGCGTAGGCCTCTTTCTCAGGTTTCCGGCGGAACGGCGGCGATCGGAATTTCCCGCGCTTCGGCAAGCGGCTCGGACGCGGCACTTGCAACGCCCCGCGGCGTCGGCGTGTCGTCCTCCTCGTCCTGATCGGCATTCTGCTGGTCGGCAGCCTGCGCCTCTCCGCCCTGGTTCTCGAACGGCGAGCGGCGCTGCGGTCCGGCACCGTTGGTCTGGCCCTGCAATTGGGCCGCCTGGTTCATGGCATTCAAAATACGGAAATAATGCTCGGCATGTTGGAAATAGCTCTCGGCCATCACCCGGTCGGCCGAACTCATCGCGTCGCGGCCAAGCTGCAAGTACTTCTCGAACAACTGCTGCGAGGTGCCGCGGATGCGCAGGTCAGGACCGTTGCTGTCGAAGACGTGGTTGCGGTTAAGCGGCACGTTGCCGGATTGGTGCCGGATCGGAACGCCGCCACTGCCGCCCCTATGGTTGCGTCCGCGCATACGTTTCACGTTCATTCGTCCCGAGCACTTTCCTGTTCGCGACCACCCTGGGACGCACGCGGACAATGCCCGGCGGCGGTCGTCTGGTGGCTTTGGGTTCCGCCCGCACGCAGCAGGCAACACAAGCGAGATCGCGCCCCATGGGCCTCGATCCTGATCGCACAGCCACCCTAGCGGCCCGGGGCCGTCCTGCCAAACGTTTTCTCTGGCCCTACCACCATTGCACGGGGAGTTCCGCCGAGATCGGCGCGAAGCGTCACCGGCTGCCCGGCCAGGGCCGCGACCTCTTCCGCTTGGCCGGCACCGATTTCCAGCACGGCGGCGCCGCCCAGCGCCAGCAGCCGCGGCAGGGCGGCCAGGATGCGGCGGTAGGCGTCCAGCCCATCGGCGCCCCCATCCAGCGCCCGGCCCGGCTCGTATCGCGCAACTTCCGGCATCAGGCCGCCGATGTCGCCGCTCGGGATGTAGGGCGGGTTGCTGAGCACGAGGTCGAAGCGGCCCGAAAGCGCGGTGTCCCAATCGCCGCAAAAGAACGCGGCCCGCGCCGCCAGCCCAAGCGCCGCCGCGTTGCGCGCCGCGAGCGCAGCCACCTCGGCCGCCCGGTCCACCC
>CAXUIQ010000174.1:0-7935 GCA_964250815.1 uncultured Acetobacteraceae bacterium | reverse complement strand
CACCTGCCGCTGCCCGAAGGCGTCGTCGAGCGTCGCGTCGATGGTGCCGGGCTGGACGCCGAACCGCGCCGCCTCGTCCTTGTCGTAGGTCAGCGTCGCCGTGAGTCCGGCGGAGGCAGCGTCCGAGGTCACGTCGGCCAGGCTTGGAAGCGTGCGCAGCTTGTCCAGCACCCGCGGCGCCCAGGTGTTCAGCTCGTCGCCGTCGGGATCGGACAGCGTGTATTGGTACTGCGTGCGCGACAGCCGGCCGCCCACGCTCACGTCCTGCGCCGGCTGCATGAACAGGCGGATGCCCTCCACGCCCTGCATCTTCTGGCTGAGCCTGGCCACAACATGGGAAGCGTTCTCGTTGCGCTCCTTCCAGGGCTTCAGCGTAATGAAGATCCGGCCGTTGTTCGCCGTCTGCCCCCCGGCGCCGGCGCCGACGGCGGAGGTGACGCCCGCGACCGCCGGGTCCTGCCCCACCAGCTCGTTCACCCGCTGCTGCAGGCGCTTCATGCCCTGGAAGGACACGTCCTGCGCCGCGTCGGTGATGCCGATGATGATGCCGGTGTCCTGGACGGGGAAGAACCCCTTGGGGATGACCACGAACAGCCCGACGGTGCTGGCGACGGTGGCGACGAACACCATCAGGGTAATGAACTGGAAGCGCAGCGCCACGTCCAGCGTGCGCTCGTAGAAGCGCAGCATCGCGTCGAACGCCGCCTCGACCGCCTTGTAGGCCCGCCCGTGCTCCCGTTCCTCGGATGACAGGAAGCGGGACGCCATCATGGGCGTGAGCGTGAGGGACACCATGGCGGACACGGCGATGGTGATGGACACCGTGACCGCGAATTCGCGGAACAGGCGTCCGACGATGCCGCCCATCAGCAGCAGCGGGATGAACACCGCGATCAGGCTGATGCTGATGCTGACAATGGTGAAGCCGATCTCGCCCGCGCCCTTCAACGCCGCGTCCATCGGCGACAGGCCGTCCTCGACGTGGCGGACGATGTTCTCCAGCATGACGATGGCGTCATCGACCACGAAGCCGACGGCGATGGTGAGGCCCATCAGGCTGAGGTTGTCGAGGCTGAACCCGCAAAGGTACATCACGCCCAGCGTGCCGACGAGGGCGATCGGGATCGTGACGCTCGGGATCACCGTCGCCCAGACGCTGCGCAGGAAGACGAAGATGACGCTGATCACCAGCACGATCGACAGCCCCAGCGTGAATTCCACGTCGCCGACCGAGGCGCGGATCGTCTGCGTGCGGTCGGACACGACGTCCACGCGCACGTCCGCCGGCACGCTGCGCACGAGGTGCGGCAGCTTGGCCCGGATCGCATCCACGGTGTTGATCACGTTGGCGCCGGGCTGCTTGAACACCAGGAGCAGGACGGCGGGCTTGTTGTCCTGCCAGGCGGTCAGCTCGCGGTTCTGCGGCCCGTCGATCGCGCGGCCCACGTCGCGGACCCGCACGGCGCCGCCGTCGCGGTAGGAGATGATGGCGTTGTTGTATTCCTCGGCCCGGGTGCGCTGGTCGTTGGAATAGATCGTGTAGGACTGGCTCGGCCCGTCCACCGAGCCTTTCGGCTGGTTGGCCGTGGATTGGGCCAGCACGTTGCGCACGTCCTCCAGCGTGAGGCCGAGGCCGGCCAGGCGCGCTGGGTCCACCTGCACGCGCACCGCGGGCGTCTGCTGCCCGCCGACCAGCACCTGGGACACGCCCGTGACCTGGCTGAGCTGCTGCGCCAGGATGTTCTCGGCGGCCGAGTCCACCTCCGGCATCGGCAAGGTGTCAGAGCGGACGGCGATGATCAGGATGGGCGCGTCGGCCGGGTTGGTCTTGCGGAAGGTCGGCGGGTTGGGGATGTCCTTGGGCAACTGCCCGCCGGCGGCGTTGATCGCTTCCAGCACATCGACCGCCGCCGCGTCGATGCTGCGGGCGAGGTCGAACTGCAACGTGATCTGCGAGTTGCCCATGACGTTCACCGACGTCATCTGCGCCAGCCCCGGGATCTGGCCGAACTGGGTTTCGAGCGGCGTCGCCACGGCGGTCGCCATCGTCGCCGGGCTGGCGCCGGGGTAGGACCCCGTGACCGAGATGGTCGGGAACTCGACCGCCGGCAGCGGCGAGACCGGCAGGAACGGATACGCGGCGGCGCCGGCCAGGAAGATGGCCGCGACCATCAGGGAGGTGGCGACCGGCCGGCGGATGAAGGGGCTGGATATGCTCAACGCTGCGCGCTCCGGGGTTGCCCGCTTTGGGACTGTCCGTTCTGGGGTTGTCCGTCCGAGGCCTGCGCGCTCGGTTGCTCCTTCGGGCTGACGTGGCTGCCGGGGCCGACGCGGGTCTGGCCGCTCACGACCACCTGCTCGCCTGCGTCGATCCCTTTGCCGATCACCGCGGTCTTGCCATCGTCGTAGGCGAGCTGGATGTCGCGCCGGTCCGCGGTCTGGTCCGGCTTCACCGTGAACACATACAGGCCCTGCTGCCCGTGCTGCACCGCGTCGTGCGGGACGGTGACGCCGTGCACGGTATCGACCAGCAGCCGCGTGCTGACGAACTGGCCCGGCGTGAGGCGGTCGTCGGAGTTCGCGAACATCGCCTTGAACTGGATCGTGCCGCTGGACGCGCTCACCGCGTTGTCCGCGGTCAGCAGCGTGCCGCGCGCCAGCTCGTCCTGCCCGTCCGAGCTGTCGGCCAGCACGGGGAGCGTGCCCTGCGCGCTGGCCTGCCGCACCCGCGGCAGGTCGCCTTCCGGCAAGGTGAACAGCACGGCGATGGGATGCACCTGCACCACCAGCAGGATGCCGGGGCCGGAGCTGTTGGCCTGGATCAGGTTCCCGGGATCGACCCGGCGCAGCCCCACCCTGCCGTCCATCGGCGCATGCAGCACGCAGAAGCCCAGGTTCAGCTGCGCGTCCTCGATCGCCGCGTCGTCGGCCGCGATCACGCCCTGCAGCCGGGCCACCGAGGATTGCTGCGTATCGACCTGCTGGCGGGACGCGAAGTCGCTGCGGGCAAGGCTTGAGTAGCGCTTGAAGTCGGCCTGGGCGTTCTCAAGCTGCGCCTGGTCCTGCTGCCGCTGCGCCTGCGCCTTGTCGAGCGCGGCCTTGTAGGGGCGCGGGTCGATGATGGCCAGGGTATCGCCCTTCTTCACGTCCTGGCCTTCCCGCACCGGCACGCCGATCAGGACGCCGCCGACCTGGGGATGCACTTCGACCGAGTTGAGCGCCTGCACGGTGCCGATCCCGCGCAGATAGACCGGCACGTCGGCGGCCTTGCTTTCCGCCGTGGTCACCGGCACGGACGGCGGCTGGGCAGGCTGGTCCTGCTTGCCTTGCGCGGCAAGCACGCGCCACCCGCCATATCCGCCGCCCATCAACAGCACGGCGCCGAGCGCCAAGGCGTAGGAGGTTTTCATGGATCTCCATGTTTGAAGCCAAGGTGGCCCTACCCACTACGCGGCGACCAGGCCAACGCCCACGTCCCACAGCAATGTGAACATCAGGCGTCCGGCCTCATATGCAACCCGCAACCTCGGCGATGGTGTCCCGCAGCCATTTCAGCGCCGGGCCGCTGCCGTGGCCGAGGTGCCACACCATTGAAAGCTGGGTTTCCGGGCCGGGGTAAGGCGGCTCCATCCATTTCAGCCGGTAGTGGTCCGCCCATCCGGCCGCCATGCGCCACGGCACCAGGGCCGCAAGGTCGGTCTCGCCCACGACGGCCAGCGCGGCATGGGTGCTCGGCACCGTCAGCCGCACCTGGCGCTGCCGCCCGATCCCGGCCAGCGCAGCAACCAACGCGCCGTCGCCGTCCTGCGCGACCCGGCGCTCCAGGCCGTGCTCCACGACCATGCCGTCCATCGCCTCCGCGCGCTCGTCCGTCAAAGCGCGGACGACGTGCGGCAGGCCGGCCAGGCGCTCCAGCGTCAGCGGCTCCCGGGCCAGCGGGTGGTCGGCGCGCAGCACCCAGACCAGCCGGTCGCGCAGCAGTTCGCAGAGGCCCAGGCGCTCCGGCACCCGGCGGTATCCCGAGATGGCCAGATCGACGCGCCCGGTGTCGAGCGCCTCCGCGGTGTCCGCGACGCCCGGCGTGATCCGGACATCGACCCCCGGCGCTTCGGCGCGGATGCGCCCGACGACGCCCGGCAGCAGGACGGCGCAGGCGTAGGCATCCGCGGCGATGGTGTAGTGATATTCCGCAACGGCCGGGTCGAACGCATCGACCGCAAGGGCGGCCTGCAGTTGCATCAGCCCGGCGCGCAGGCGTGGCCCGACGGCCCGCGCCTTGGCGGTCGGCGTCATGCCGTCCGGGCTTTTGATGAACAGCTCGTCGTCCAGGATGTCGCGCAGCCGGGCCAGCGCGTGGCTCACGGCGGATTGGGTGACGTGCAGGCGGCTCCCCGCCCGCGTGACGCTCCGCTCCTCGAACAAGGCATCGAACACGCGGAGCAGGTTCAGGTCGATGTTTGCGAAGTTCGCCATGGCGGTCCCTGCTGCTGCGCCGGACGGCGGATGAACGCCGCGCATCGGCAGCATGAAGAATTATCATTGGATTTGGCGACTATAGGCCTTCACGCTCCTTTTAATGCCGGCGGACTATGAAGCCGGCAATATTCATCATAGGAGGGCTTTGATGCGCAGCGTCGTTATTGTTTCGGCAATGGTCGCCTTGGTCGGCTGCACCGCGGCCGACCCGTCCGCCCCCGCCAAGGTGAGTTGGAGCTACGGCGCCGGAAACGGCGATGGAGTGTCCTACGCGGGACCGGCGCCGGTTTACAAGCGCGCCTACGGCCTGGAGTCCGACGCGGTTGCGGCCCCGGCGCAGGAACCCAAGGTCAACTACGGCTACGGCGCGGAAAACCAGACGGGCAGCATGGTGCAGGACAGCCAGCAACCTGCCCAGCAGGTCGCGTCCCCGACGCCCGCGCAGCAGCCGGCTTCCCGTCCAAACGAGCACCCGGCCGCGCCGGGCACGCATAGCTGACCGAGGGCTTCAGCTCCGCTCCGGCCGCGGGAGCGGGGCCGGCCCGGATGCCGCGGCATAGTCCGGGCCGTTGGGTTCAGGGGAGTTTATTCGCTTTTCGCTGCATTATCGTGTATTGCGAACAGGCGTGTCCCTCCTGGAGCTAGGCATGACCGAATCGATCTTCACCGCTTGGCAGCCGGAGCATGCGGCGCTGTGGGGCAATGTGCCGCTGCGCCTCAAGCACCGGCTGCACCAGCACGAGCTGTTCAGCCGCCCGGCGCTGGCCCGCCTGATCGAGGCGGCGCCGAAGTCCAACTACATGCTGATAGAAACCGGTCGCCCGAACGAGCGTAAGCTGTGGCGCGAGGGGGAGATGGGCAAGCTCAGCGGCATGGAAGTCATGGACGCCATCGCCGCGGGCCGGATCTGGCTCAACCTGCTCCGCGTGAACGAGATTGACCCGCAATACGGCAAGCTGCTGGACGAGATCTTCGCCGAGCTGGAGGGGCGCGTCCCCGGTTTCACCACCTTCAAGCGCATCAATGGCATCCTGATCTCCTCGCCGCGCGCCCAGGTGTACTACCACTTCGACACGGCGGGCCAGACGCTCTGGCAGATCGCCGGCAGCAAGCGCGTCTATGTGTATCCGGCGACGCCGCCCTTCCTGAAGCCGGAAACCCTGGAGAACGTGATCCTCTACAACAACGAGACCGGCATCAAGTACGAGAACTGGTATGATGACTACGCCCAGTGCATCGAACTACAGCCCGGCGAAATGGCGCAATGGCCGCTCAACATGCCCCACCGCATCGAGAACGGCGGCGACCTCAGCGTGTCCATGACCATCGAGTACTTCACGGCCGACATCCGCCGCAACCTGTTCGTCAACGGGGCGAACGGCCTGCTGCGGGAGAAGCTGAAGCTCAAGCCCCAGCGCAGCGTGTCCGGCCCGGCGGTGTGGGCCAAGACGGCGGTCTATGCGGCGGCGTCCAAGAGCGGCCTGCTCACCAAGCAGCGCAGCAAGCGCCGGCCGATCACCTTCACGCTCGACCGGGACTACCTGGCCAAGCCGGCGCAGGCGGCAAACGCCCCCGTTCCCGACGCGGCCCGCCCGGCGGAGCGCGTGCTGAACGGCGACTGACCCGGCCCGCGGCTACGTGACCGCCTTGCGGACGGCGTGGCGCGGATCGCGCCAGGCGCCCTCGGCCGTGATGGCACCGAGGGCCGCCGCGGCGTCCCACAGCTCGGCGTAGCTCAGCGTCAGCGGCGTGATGCCGAACCGCAGGACGTCGGGCGCGCGGAAGTCCCCAATCACGCCGCGATCGATCAACGCCTGCATGATGGCGCAGGCGTCCGGGTGCGACAGGCAAAGCTGGCTGCCATGCCGCGCCGGGTCGTCCGGCGTGGTCCGGCGGAACGCGCCGGGGGCGGCCTGCTCGATCAAGGCGGCCAGCAAGGCGACCTGCCGGAGCGACTTCTCCCGCACCTGGGACAAGGGCGCCTCAAGCGCCAGGCCCACCCCAACCTCAAGCGCCGCGAGGCTGAGGATCGGCGGCGTGCCGACGACCGCCTGCGCCAAGCCGGGCGCCGGGCGGTACTCGGCCTCGAACGCGAAGGGGGTCGCGTGGCCCAGCCACCCGGTGATCGGCAGGCGCAGCGCCGTGTGCAGGCGGGGTGCCACGTACAGGAAGGCGGGCGCCCCAGGTCCGCCGTTGAGGAACTTGTAGCCGCAGCCCACGGCGAGGTCGGCGTCCGCCGCCGCGAGGTCCACCGGCACCGCGCCCGCCGAATGCGCCAGGTCCCACAGCACGAGCGCGCCGCGGGCCTGCGCCGCGCGGGTGATGCCCGCCAAGTCGTGCATCGCGCCGGTCCGGTAGTTGACGTGGCTCAACATGACCACTGCGGTGTCGTCGCCGGTGGCGTCGGTGGCCGCGCCGGGTTCCACGAGCCGCACCGTGTGCTGCCCGCCAAGGAATGCCGCCATGCCCTGCGCGACATATAGGTCGGTCGGGAAGTTGTTGCGTTCTGAAACGATGACGCTGCGCCCCGGCCGCAGCGTCAAGGCCGCCCCAAGCAGCTTGAACAGGTTGACGGAAGTAGAGTCCGCGACGGCGACGCTGCCCGGCGCCGCACCCACCAGCCGCGCGATCCCGTCCGCCACCCGGGCGGCGAGGTCGATCCAGCCGGCGTCGTTCCAGCTTCGGATCAGCCCTTCCCCCCACTCGCGCGCCACCACCTCCGCGATCCGGCCCGGCGTGGCGCGCGGCAGCGGCCCGAGCGAGTTGCCGTCGAGATAGACGACCCCGGGCGGCAGGGCGAAGCGCCCGCGGAACGGTGCGAGCGGGTCGTCCCGGTCGAGCCGTTCGAGGTCGGCGCGCGTCAGCATCGCGCCGCTTTCGCGATGGCCGGGCTCCAGCGGAGCAGCCGCAGCGCGTTCAGCGTCACCAGCACGGTCGCCCCAGTGTCGGCAAGGATGGCCGGCCACAGGCCTGTCACGCCCGCAAGGGTGGTCGCCAGGAATACGAGTTTGAGGCCCACGGCCACCGCCACGTTCTGCTTGATGTTGGCCAAGGTAGCGCGCGACAGGGCCACCAGTTCGACAATCCCCGCGACCCGCCCGTGCAGCAGCGCGGCGTCGGCCGCTTCCAACGCGACCGCCGTGCCCCCGCCCATGGCAACGCCCACGCTGGCAGCGGCCAAGGCAGGCGCGTCGTTGATGCCGTCGCCGACCATCACCACGGGGCCGCGCGCCTTCAGCGCGTCGATCTCCCGCAGCTTCTGCTCCGGCAGCAGCCCGGCCCGCACGTCCAGGCCGAGCGCCCCGGCGACCGCCCGCCCAGTGCGCGCGTTGTCGCCGGTGAGCATGACGGACGCCACGCCCATGCCGCGCAGCGCGGCGACGGCGTCCCGCGCATCCGCCCGGGGTTCGTCGCGCAGCGCCAGCACGCCGAGCGCCCGGCCGTCGCGCAGCACGACGA
>CAXUIQ010000173.1:0-7945 GCA_964250815.1 uncultured Acetobacteraceae bacterium | reverse complement strand
CGACCACCCGGACCAACTGCTCGCGGACGCCGCGCGCATCGAGGCCGAGCTGCACGGCCGCGACGGCGGCATCGACCCCTTCGTGGCCGCCGTGCGCGCCCCCCGCATGCCCGTGGTCGTCACCGACCCGCGCCAAGACGACAACCCCATCGTGTTCGCCAACGACGCCTTCTGCCGCCTGTCGGGCTATCCGCGCCACGAGATCCTGGGGCGCAACTGCCGCTTCCTGCAATGCCCGGACACCGACCCGGGCGCCGTGGGCCGCATCCGCGCCGCGGTGAAGGCGGCGCAACCGCTGGAAATCGACATCCGCAACCGCCGCAAGGACGGCGAGCTGTTCTGGAACCGCCTGCTGCTCGCCCCCGTGCGGGACGCCGCCGGACGCCTCGCCTTCTTCTTTGCGAGCCAGGTGGACGTGACCCTGGAGCGCGAGCGGCTCCACGGGCTGGAAAACCGCAACGCCGCCCTGCTCGCCGAGCTGAACGACCGGCTGCGCGCGCAGGGGGCCAGCGAAGCCCGGCTGCGCTTCGCCACCCGCGCCGGACGCCTCGGCGTCTGGGAGCTGGACCTGCGGACGCAGGCGCTCACCACGTCGCGCATGGTGCGCGAGCACTTCGGCCACGACCCGGCAGCCCCGCTGTCCTACGCCGAGCTGCTCGCCGCCATCCACCCCGCCGACCGCGGCGGCATGGAGGCCGCCGCCGCGCGCTCCGTCGAGACCGGCGACGACTTCGCCGTGGAGCACCGCGTCCGCCGCCCCGACAACCGCGTCGCCTGGGTGGAGCTGCGCGCCCAGGTGGTGCGCGGCCCGGACGGCGCGGCGGTGCTGATGGCCGGCACCTCGCTCGACATCACCGGGCGGCGGCAGGCGGAAGCGCGCACCCGGGCGCTGGTCGATCTCGACGACCGCTTCCGCGCCTTGGACGACCCGGCCGGGCTGGCCTTCGCCGCCGCGGAAGCGCTCGGGCGCACGCTGGAGGTGAGCCGCGCCGGCTACGGCACCATCGACCCGGCGGCCGAAACGGTCGCCATCGCGCAGGACTGGACCGCGCCGGGCATCCGCTCCATCGCCGGCCTGCACCACCTGCGCAGCTTCGGCTCCTACGTCGAGGACCTCAAGCGCGGGGACACCGTGGTGGTGGCCGACGCCGAGCAGGACCCCCGCACCGCGGACACCGCCGACGCGCTCGATGCGATCAGCGCCCGCTCCTTCGTCAACGTGCCGGTGACGGAGGGGGAGGCGCTGGTTTCCGTGTTCTACCTCGCCCACGAAACCGCCCGCGCCTGGCCGCCGGACGAGCTGGCCTTCATCCGCGAGGTCGCGGGCCGCACCCGCATGGCGTTCGAGCGCCGCCGGGCCGAGCACGGGCTCAAGGCGCTCGCCGCCACGCTGGAAACCCAGGTCGCCGAGCGCACGGCGGAGCTGATGCAGACGGAGGCGGCGCTGCGCCAGTCGCAGAAGATGGAGGCGGTGGGCCAGCTGACCGGCGGCCTCGCCCACGACTTCAACAACCTGCTCACCGGCATCGCCGGCTCCCTGGAGCTGCTGCAAGCCCGGCTGGAGCAGGGCCGCACGGGCGACGCCGCCCGCCTGATCGCCGCCGCCCAGGCGTCGGCCACCCGCGCCGCCGCGCTCACCCACCGCCTGCTCGCCTTTTCCCGCCGGCAGACCCTGGAGCCGCGCGCCACCGACGTGAACCGCCTGGTCGCCGGCATGGAGGAGCTGGTGCGCCGCACCGTCGGCCCCGCCATCACGGTCGAGGTCGCCGGCCCCCCGGACCTGTGGAGCACGCTGGTGGACCCGAGCCAGCTTGAGAACGCGCTGCTCAACCTGTGCCTCAACGCCCGCGACGCCATGCCGGGCGGCGGCGGCCTCCGGATCGAGACCGGCAACACGTGGTTCGACGAGCGCACCGCCCGCGCCCGCACCCTGGCCCCCGGCCCCTACGTGTCCTTGTCCGTCAGCGACACCGGCACCGGCATGACGCCCGAGGTCGCCGCCAAGGCGTTCGACCCGTTCTTCACCACCAAGCCCATCGGCCAGGGCACCGGCCTCGGCCTGTCCATGATCTACGGCTTCGTGCGGCAGTCGGGCGGCCAGGCCCGCATCCACTCCGCGCCGGGCCAGGGCACGACGGTGCGGCTGTACCTGCCGCGCCACCTCGGCCCGCCCGACGCCGCCGAAGCGCCCCCCGACCTCGCCCAGGCGCCGCGGGCGCACGGCGGCGAGACCGTGCTGGTGGTGGACGACGAGGCCACGGTGCGGATGCTGGCCCTGGAGGTGCTGCAGGAGCTGGGCTACGCCGCGCTGGAAGCCGAGGACGGCGCGGCGGCGCTGCGCGTCCTGCGCTCCGGCGCGCGCATCGACCTGCTGGTGACGGACGTGGGCCTGCCCGGCGGCATGAACGGCCGCCAGGTGGCCGACGCCGCCAGGGCGCTCCGCCCCGGCCTCAAGGTGTTGTTCATCACCGGCTACGCCGAGACCGCCGTGCTGAGCCACGGCCACCTGGAGCCGGGGATGCACGTGCTGGTCAAGCCCTTCGCCTTGGAGGCGCTGGCGGCGCGGGTGAAGGATTTGACCAGCCGGGCGGCGGCGGGGTGACGGGTTCCGGGCCACGCCCGGCGCCTCATGTCGGGAACGCTGGCGAGGCGTCTGCGCCCGCCCGCGCCGACGCCACCGCGGCCAGGATGGTCCTGACCTTCCGCAGCGGCATCGCCATCAGCGCCGGGCTTGTCGCGACCGGGACGAACTCGAACCGTTCATAGAAGCCCACGAGGTCGGGACGCGCGGGATGCGCCGCGAACAGGCGGCACCCGGCCATCTCCGCGATCCTGGCCGCCTGCGCCATGGCGTGCAGCATCAGCGCCCGGCTGATGCCCTGGCGCTGGTGGCGCGACGCCACGGCGATCTGGGCCAGCAAGACGCAGCCCACCGGGTCCGCCGCGCGCCGCAGCGCCCCTGGCAGGGCGGCACGCACGATGGACCCGACCGCGAGCGCATGGAAGCCCACCACCTCGGCGCCCTTCAGCGCCACGTAGGTCCGGGTGTCGTCGCTGCGCTGGTTCGAGAGCGCCCGCGCAGCGAGCCAGGAGTTCCGCGCAGGCTCCCCGCAATCGAACCCTTCGACGCGGCGGCCGTCGTCGAGCACCGCAATGGCGATGCCCTCGACGCCCCCCGAAGACGCCATTCATCTCATCCCTTTTGCGTCAGCCACGCGACCGTGGCGGCGCCGGGCTGCCCGTCGTCCTCGTCGAGCATGAGCTGGATCGCGGCCCACCCCTCCTCGGAGGCGTAGAACACGCGCGGCACGGCGACCGCCTGCTCCGCGGCCTCGATGCCGTGGGTGAGCAGGAACTCGCTGACGGTGGCATGGCGGGCCTGGGCGGCGGCAGTCAGGAGCGCCTTCGCATTCGGCGTGACACGGACCTCGATCCGCTCCACCTTGGCTTCCTTGTCCGCGGCAACGGCCATGGCGGCGCTCCTTTGCTCGTTTGGCTGGGCACCCTACCCAGCATACGGACGATGTACGGACAAGGGGCCGGCGACCGTCCGGACGCCACGCCAAGGGTTGCGCCCCCGCCTCACCCCGCCGCCGCCAGCAGCCCCGTTCCCGGGTGGCAGTTCACGTACTCGAACCATTGCGCCCCGGCGGGCAGCGCCGTGACCTCGTGGAACAGCCGCAACTGCATCGCCGCCCCCAGCGGCGCCATCGTCTTCAGGAACGTGCCGAAGATCGCCAGGTGCGTCGGGTGGCGCTCCGCCCACGCTTCCATGTCCGCAAGCGTCGCGAAGTAGGCGTGGCCGAACGTCTTTTCCGTGGGCGCGCCGCGTTCGTCGAGCACCTCCATGAAGCGGCAGGAGCAGCAGCCGATCTCCCGCCCGCGGTCGCGCAGGAACGCCATGCCGGCGATCAGCGCGGGCCGCACCTGGCCCATATAGACCGACCGCTCGCGCCCCTCGCACCGCGACCAGTTCTGCCCCGAGCGGATCATCGCCAGGTTCTCCCGCGGCTGGACGCGCACCCGCGCGCCGTCGCGCGACCGGGCCGCTTTCCCGCGCCGGGTCGGCCCACCAGGCGTCGAACCCGCTGTCCCGCCGCCAGGCCGCGAACGCCGCCGGGTCCGGCCAGTAGGCGATGGCGGCGCGGGTGTCGTATCCCGCCCCGTCGTGGCAGCGGGCGCGCAGCACGTGGCCCGGCGCCGGCCCGCGGGCCAGCATCGCCTCCACCGGCGCCAGCGCGTCCGGCGGCAGCAGCGAATGCTGCTGCGCCCCGAACAGCGCCATCACGAACGGCCCGGCGCCCTCCGCGTAGCGCGCCATCCAGGCGGGATACGGCGCCTCGAACCCGGGCGGCATGCGCTTCTCCTGCGTGCGCGGGCAGCGCAGGTGCGGAGGCACCGCCGGCTCCATCAATAGGCGTCCAACGGCGAGGCGTCCGGCGCCAGCACGGGCGCCAGCACGGGCGCCGCCTCGGCCATCTCGTGCCCGGCCGCGACCACGGGCCGGCGCGGGCGGCGGTCCAGCAGCAGGCGCGTCACGTCGGGCCGCGCGTAGTGCCCCGCCGGGTCCGCCGCCGCCTTGGCGAGCGGGATGGCGCCGAGGTCGATCTCGGCGTAGAGCAGCCCCTCCGCGTCCTCCGCCAGCGGCGCGGCCAGGTCGCGCCCGTCCGGCCCGATGATGCGCGCGTGCCCGCCGCCCGGCTGGAGCAGGGCGCGCTTCGCGTCGTCGCCGCACAGCAGCGCCGCCATCTCCGGCGACACGGTGGCGCAGGGCGCCAGCGCGCCGCCCCCGCCTTCCACCGCGTAGATGCGCGACGCCGCGACGTTCACCTCCGCCCCCAGCGCGTGCGCCATGCCGGGATACAGGCTGAAGCTCGGCCAGGCGGCGACGTGGACCTGCTCGTTCTGCGCATACATCGCGTACTTGGACAGCGGCTGCAGGTGCTCCCAGCAGCACAGCGCCCCCATGTTGCCGAGCGCCGTCTTGTGGACGGCCAGGTCGCTGCCGTCGCCTTCCCCGAACACCGTGCGCTCCACGTGCGTGGGCTTGAGCTTGCGCCGAACCGCGACCGTCCCGCCGTCCGGGCCGATCAGCCACTGGCCGATGTAGAGGCTGCCCCCGTCGCGCTCGCTGTGGCCCACCGCGACGTGGATGCGGCGGCGGCGCGCGGCGTCCGCCAGGCGCTGCGCCTCCGCGCTGCCGAGCACCAGCGAGTTCTCGTGGTAGCGCGGGATGAACTGCATGGCCCAGGCCGGGCTGTCCAGCCAGATGAACCACGGGTAGCCCGGCACGAAGGTTTCCGGGAACGCGACCAGGGACGCGCCGCCGTCCGCCGCCTCCTCGATCAGGCGCACGCACTTGCCGATGGACCGCGGAAGGTCGAGGAAGGCGGGCGCCGCCTGGACGGCTGCGGCCTTGTACGGCTTCGGCATCGTGGTCTCCCGTGGGTTGCGGCCGCCATGGTAGGCGTCCGGGCCTGGAGGACTTGTCTGGCGCGGCAACCGGTCTTGCCGAAGGCGGCAGCGTGGAAGGCGGGCTGTTCGCCGGCAGTTCCATGCCTTGACGCCGCTTCCACGATGTCCGCTCTCGACCCGACCAGGTCATCCGCCCCGGCTTCTGGCCGTCCCGAAAGCGGACGTTTCCATGTGCGCTCCGCCGACGGCTACGCGCCCAAGCCTGCCATCCATAGGCTGCAGGCGAATTCCCGTAAACGGACGTGGGTTCCCGGGCGGTCGGATGGCGAACAGGGGTCGGAACCAGCCACCACACGACTCCCCGCAGCGTGTCCGCTCTTCTCATTCGGTGTTTCAAGAGCGGAGGGTCCGGTTACAGCCCGCACACAAACTCACAAGCTTGATCAGCGTAGCGTTCAGATGGCGAGATTGAGGGTGAAGTCGCCTTTGGCCTCGGGGCTGACAAGACTGTGATGAACAATACCAAGCGCGGGCTGATGAAGGCGGTTGGTGCCTACGACCGCAAACGGCAACTACTGAATGAATTGGTAAACCATCGAGCCTTGAAACACAGGCGGACCGGCAATGACGTGCTGACTTTGCGGCGGGAAGACACATACCGGGCCATTGCATGGAAGCAGCACGCCACCCGAATCCAGGCCCGTCACAGAGATCGGAACAGGGCATAGATTAGTCACCTGGAACGCTCCTGGCCCGACGATCTGTGTATTAACGCACTGCATCGGTTGGACAACGCTCCGAGCTGCTTCGTTGAAGTCATTCCAGGTCAGAGGCTCCACCGCTCCACCCGTGCTGTCGCTCCAGTGAGGAGCAGGGATGGTCACTCCTTGTGACAACACTTGCTGGACATGCCCCTGCCAGGCATAGGCGTCGTCCTCAATCGTCTTAAAGCCAGGGCCGGCGTACATAGCCGCGAAGCCCTCCACACCCATGTTGCGATATTGCGTGACGTGGACGAGTTCATGCGACCAGAGGACGGGGTCTGCCGCTCCCTGCGCGGTTCTAAAGACGATAATGTCATCAACGGTGACAGCATTGACATGCTCATTTACGCCCATGATCGTCGAAGCGAGGTTGAGACCGGATTGCGAACTCGTTGTAAAGCGGGCGCGGTCTAGGATTTCGGGAGGGAAGAACGGAGTCAGCACATTGCGGATATCGGCGGGCATCGGCCTGGCTGACCCGCTCGCCTGAGCATTGGCCTGCCGCACGAAAAACGCCATCTGATTTCCCTCCGGATTCAGAAAGTTAATGGCGTCTTTCGGTAAGTTTTGGAGAGCTTGCGGAATGTGCTCTGGATGAGGTTGGTGGATATCAAGACGACCGGCCGGCACGTTGATATCGACCCCGGTGATATCCGATAGCCAACTAGCGCCGGCTTTTCCAGGGATGAGGATTGCCGCCACCGCGGCCATAAGCGCGAGACGCAAAATCGTGGTTCTTGCCATGACACTGTCCGACCTCCAAGCCAATAACTAAGCACTGGACCCGTTCCAATATCAAATCAGTTAGCCACTCAGGAGACCTCGTCAAAGTAGGTTGATCAAGGAAGCGAAGGCAGGCTTCTGGTCAACCTGATATAGTTGCGACACAGGTTGAAATGGCTTAGCAGCCAGCCTCAATCACCCTGCCCATTGCTCCAAGCTGCGCGTGACGGCCGGGTCAGCGATCAGCGAGGCCGCCAACCGCCGCAGTCGCGCATCTGGGAGATAACGGTTGCAATAACTCAGCTTAACAGTGTGGCCGCGAATTGCGGCGGTTCCGAGCCATTACTTGTAGCGGTGCTCGCGGTCTGGCGTCAATCCAGTTTAACCCGCAGCTAGGCATCCGCCACTACCTTAAAAATCGGACACCCGGATCGGCGTTGCAGCCGTCTGCTATGGGGTCGACAGCGGCGTGCCCAACTCTGACTGGCCAACGTCCGCTTTTCCGCCCTGTGCGCTCCATAGCCGCCAGTAGAATTCCGGCCCAAACCCGGTCGCAGGTTCAACGTCCGGTCAGCCCGGCCCTGCCCCGACACCGGACGGCCAGCTTTCCGCCAACTGCGGGCATGGCCGGAACTCAGGCGGTTCCGCGGCGCGAGGCCGCGCAGGCTCGCAATCACGGGCGCTCTCCCGCGCCGAAGGCTTGCCGGGCCATAGGCGATGGCCCCGGCGCCCTTCGGCACGCTTCCAACCGGCCCGTCCGCGGCGCTAGGATCGCCGGCACGGCTGCACCCGCCCGGCACGCGAGGACACCGCCCCTGCCCCCCTCGCCCACCCTGCTCTCCACCGACACCGTACGCCCCGCCGACCGCATCGCCTTCTGGCGCGACGTGGTGTGCGAAACATTCGTCGCCCTCGACTGCCGCTCCCGCCTGCGCGACCGCTTCCGCGGCAGCATCGCGAGCCACGCCGCGGGCGGCCTCAGCCTCACCCGGGTGGACGCCGACGCGCAGACGGTCGCGCGCACGGGAAGTCTGATCGCGCGG
>CAXUIQ010000172.1:0-7956 GCA_964250815.1 uncultured Acetobacteraceae bacterium | reverse complement strand
CCAGCCGCTCCAGTTCCGGGTCGGGGGCGAACAGGCCTCCGTTGAACTTGTGCATAGGCTTGCCGCCGAACTCGGTGCCCGTGTTCATGGCGCGAAACAAGCCGAGCAGGTCCTGCCACACCGTCGTCGCGGTCGGATTGAAGAATTGATCGTTGGCCCGGTTCGTCAGCAGGGTCTGCAGCAGCTTGGCGGGGTAGGCGAGGCGTTGGCCCATGTCGTCGCAGAAGAACACGAACAGCAGACGGTCGAGAATCTTCTGCGCCAGCCGCACGAGGCGGCCTTTGGTGCCCGGAAAGCGCGGGGTACCTTCGCCATTCCGGGTCAACAGCTCGGTGTAGAGGCGCTCACGCAGGGCGCGATATTCGGAGTAAAACCCCTCCTCGATCCGGCGATCCCGGAACCGGCGTTCCTGGATCAGGTTGAGCAGTGCCGACCGGCCGCCCTTGGTCAGCAGCGTATCGCGGTGGAACAACTTTGCGAACAAGAACCGGTCGAAGCGTGCGGCCTCGGTGTTCGCCAACAAGCCGGCACCCTGGAACAGGGTTCTAGGATGTACGACGAAGCTTACGTATTGCTGGCCGCCGCGATCATACCAATACAGCCGGAATTCGTTCATGTCCGACACGATGGCCCATGTCGGCAATACCGGCTCGCTGCCCATCATGCCCTTCCGGGCATGGCTTAGGTAGTCCAGTGCCTGACGCTCTGGCGACCGGGTGCTTCCCTTCCGCTTTTGCGGAGCATCCAAGGCTGTACGAATGTCTTTGTATTCGCACAGCACCTGCGCGATCGATTGCTGCCCAGCGGCGAAATAGCCCATCGCCAGATCCGCTTGTCCGGTTCCTCCGCCTGCTCCGGCTCCGGGCACCGGGAACTGCGGCAGGAGGGTGAACTCGCTTCCGGGTGCAACCTGCCCAGATTGGGCGTAGCCCCACGTTTCTCCAAAAAACTGCTGGATGAATGCTGCTTGCGCACTGGCCTCGCTCAAGTTCATGCGAGCTGCCCAGCGATGCAAGCGATCCAGAAGGGCAACTTCGGCCAAGCTGTCTTTGAAGGCTGCGTATTCCGCATTCCATACCGAGCGGAGAAACGTCGGCGTGACAAAAGCATTCTGCGAGTCCAGCATAGTCGCAGGTTCACAAAGTGCCTAAGCTGGGTCAAGTGGCCTGCGCTTTGATCTCGGCATCTACTCCATCCGGCATCCCGAAGCAGGACGATATAAATTCTATCTATATGATAAATGGCTGTCCTACAAAAATTTAGACGTTTCCTGCTGGCTACAGAGTCCACACAAGAAGTTTTGCCGTCAAGGCGTCGGGAACTCGGTCCGGTACTGCGCTGCAAGTGCGCCCGCCTTCTGCCGCCGGCGGCCTAGTCAGGGCTGGGCTTGGGCAGCGGTGCAATGGCGCCATCGGCCAGGTTGCTTCCTTGCATCAGCCCCGCGCCCGGATGAAGTCCGCCGCACGCTCCGCCACCATCATCACCGCCGGCTGTATGTTGCTGGACGGCACCAGCGGCATCACCGAGGCGTCGGCGATGCGCAGGCCGCCGACCCCGCGCACCCGCAACTCCGGATCGACCACGGCCCCGTCGTCCATGCCCATCCGGCAGGTGCCGCAGGGGTGGTACACCGTCGTGCCGGAACCGCGGATGTAGTCCAGCAAGGCCTCGTCCGACGCGACCTCCGGCGGCGGCGCCAGCTCCTCCAACACCAAGTCGCTGAACGGCGTGGTGCGGCCCAGCCTGCGGGCGACGCGCGCCGCCGCGACCATCACGCGCTGGTCGCCCGGCGCCGAAAGGTAGTTGGCGCGGATCACCGGCTTGTCCTCCGGGTCGGCGCTGCGGAGAAGAAGCTCGCCGCGGCTGTCGGGGCGGCACTGGCCGAAGTTGAACATGAAGCCCGGGTGCTTCGGCAGCACGTATCCGCCGCCGGGCGACAGGCTGAAATTGATGAACTGGTATTGCACCTCCGCCTCCTCCGCGCCGGGCGTCACGCGGGCGAACAGCGTGGCCTCTGTCGCGCCCACCGCCATGGGGCCGCGGCGGCGCAGCGCGTAGCGGGCGGCCATGCCGGCGGTGCGCAGCCGGCTCGCGGTGATCTCGTTCAGCGTGCCGGCCGGGCGGGTGCGGAAGCCGAAGCGGCTGATGAAGTGGTCCTGCAGGTTCTGCCCGACGCCGGGCCGGTGCAGGTGGACCGGGAGGCCGAGCGCCCGCAGCGCGTCGCCGTCGCCGATGCCGGACAGCATCAGCAGCTTCGGCGTGGCGATGGCGCCGGCGCAGACGACGACCTCCCGCCGCGCCCGCATCTCGGCCGTGGAGCCGTCGGCGCGGCGGACCACGCAGCCCGCCGCGCGTCCGCCCTCGACCAGCAGGCGCTGCGCCGTGGCACCGGTGACGACGCGCAGGTTCGGGCGCCGCCGGGCCGGGCGGAGGTAGGCTTGCGCCGTGCTGACCCGGCGCCCGTTCCGCACGTTCATCTGGACGGGCGCGACCCCCTCGATGGCGCCGTCGTTGAGGTCGCGGTTGCGGGGAAAGCCCAGGGCCTCGCACGCCGCGATGAACGCGGTGGCGCCGGGCGACAGGCCGCGCGGCTCGCCCACCGAGACCAGGCCCTCCGTGCCGCGTGTCATGCCGGGGTCGCCGGTCCAGCGCTCGATGCGGCGGAACGCCGGCAGCACGTCGTCATGCGACCAGCCGCGCGCCCCCGCCTGCGCCCAACGGTCATAGTCGTGCGGCGAGCCGCGCAGGAACACCAGGCCGTTGATCGACCCCGACCCGCCCAGCACCCGGCCGCGCGGCCAGGCGATGCTGCGTCCGCCCAGTTCAGGCTCCGGCTCGGTGGCGAAGCGCCAATCGTACTTGCCGCTGGCGAACAGGCGGGCATAGCCGGCGGGAATGTGAATCCACACGTCGCGATCTTCCGGCCCGGCTTCCAGCAGGGTCACCCGGCAAGACGGGTCCTCCGACAAGCGCGCCGCCAGGACGCAGCCGGCGGTGCCGCCGCCGATGATCAGGTAGTCCGGAGTGTCCAAGATGCCGGCCTCCCTGCGCCGCATGCCCGAGTCTAGCCGATGCGCGGCCTGGCGCCAGGCCGCTTGCGCCCACGCGCCCGCGGTGTTCGGATCATCCCGCCCCGGCCGGCCGGGGGGACGGCACGACGCCGGGCAACGAAGGAGGATCAGCATGTGGCAGCCCAGCAGCTTCTACCCCGACCCAGCCATCCAGATCCTGCACCCGGGCTTCGCCAAGTACCGCGTCTTCTCCGCCGCCGTCGAGCGCCTGGCGACCGGGCTGCGCTGGGCCGAGGGGCCGGTCTGGTTCGGCGATGCCCGGCACCTGCTGGTCAGCGACATCCCCAACAACCGCATCCTGAAATGGGAGGAGGAAACCGGCGCGGTCAGCGTGTTCCGCCGTCCGTCCCACTTCGCCAACGGCAACACCCGGGACCGCCAGGGCCGCCTCGTCACCTGCGAGCACGGCGGGCGCCGGGTGACGCGGACGGAGCATGACGGCGCCATCACCGTGCTGATGGACCGGTTCGAGGGCAAGCGGCTCAACTCGCCCAACGATGCCGTGGTGAAGTCGGACGGCTCGATCTGGTTCACCGACCCGCCGTTCGGCCTGCTGAGCGACTACGAGGGCGCGCGGGCGGAGCAGGAGTTGCCGCAAAACGTGTATCGCCTCGACCCCGCAACCGGACAGGCGGTGGTGCTGGACGACACGGTCGCCGGCCCCAACGGCCTCGCCTTCTCGCCGGACGAGCGCATTCTGTACGTGGTCGAAAGCCGGGCCAGCCCGCGCAACATCCTGGCGTTCGACGTGAGCGGCGACGGCATGCGGATCGGCGGGCGGCGCGTGGTGATCGACGCCGGGCCGGGCACGCCGGACGGCTTCCGCCTGGACGAGGACGGCAACCTGTGGTGCGGGTGGGGCATGGGCACGCCGGACCTCGACGGCGTGATGGTGTTCTCGCCGCAGGGCGAGCCGATCGGCCGCATCCAGCTTCCCGAGCGCTGCGCCAACTTGTGCTTCGGCGGCCCCAAGCGGAACCGGCTGTTCATGGCGGCGAGCCAGTCGGTCTATGCGCTGTACGTCAACGCGCGGGGGGCGCCGTGAAGCGGAACACCGTCGCGGAGGTGAACTCTTCGCCCGGGCGCAGCACGGTGCTGGGGAAGGCGGGCTGGTTCGGGCTGTCCGGGAAGTGCTGGGTCTCGAAGCACACCGCGTCGCCCTGGCGGTAGGTGCGCCCGCCCGGTCCCGCGAGCGTTCCGGTCAACTGGTTCCCGGTATAGACCTGCACGCCCGGCTGCGTGGTCAGCACGTCGAGCACCCGGCCGCTGGCCGGCTCGTGCAGGCGCACGGCGTGGCGGAGGCCGGCGCCGGGGCGCAGCACCCAAGTGTGGTCATAGCCTTGGCCGTGCAGGATCTGCGGGTCGGCGTCCCGGATGCGGCTGCCGATCGGCGTGGCCGTGCGGAAATCGAACGGCGTTCCGGCGACGGGCCGGATTTCGCCCGTCGGGATGGACGTCGCGGTGACGGGCAGGAAGGCATCGGCCTCGACTTGCAGCACGTGGTCGAGCACGCTGCCGCTGCCCTCGCCCGCAAGGTTGAAGTAGCTGTGGTTCGTGAGGTTGAGCACGGTCGGCTTGTCGGTGGAGGCGCGATAGTCGAGGCGCAGCTCCGGGCCTTCCACCGCGTAGGTGACGCGGACGTTCAGGGTGCCCGGGTAGCCCTCGTCGCCATCCGGGCTGACCAGGCCGAGCGTGACGTGGCGCTCGCCGCTGTCCTCGATGCTCCAAACCTGCTTGCCGAAGCCGTGAGGGCCGCCGTGCAGCGAGTTCGGCCCGTCATTGCACGCCAGGTGGTACTCCACCCCGTCCAGCGTGAAGCGGCCTCCGGCGATCCGGTTGGCGAACCGGCCCGGCAGTGCCCCGAAGTGCGGGCTGCGATGCTCGTAGCCGTCCAGGCTGTCGAGGCCGAGCACCACGTTGGCGCCCTTCCCCGCCCGGTCCGGCGCCTCGATGCGCTCGACCGCCCCGCCGTAGGTCAGGATGCTCACCCGCAGCGCGGCGCCGCCCAGGCTGATGCGGTGGACCTCGGCGCCGGCGCCGGTGCGGCCATACGATGCAATCGTCATGCGGGCCGCAACGGCTGGACGGCCCCGGCGTTCCCGAACGACACATGGTTCCGGGCGGCGGCCATGCGCAATCGGAATGCGTTGCGCTTGGCCAAGGCAGCTAGGGTCTCCCGATGCAAGACGCCGCAGCCGAGGCCTCGCCGACCGGGGACCGCCGCGCCAGGGCCAACGTGCTGCGGCTCGCGGCGGCGCAGGCGCTGGCGGGGGCCAACGCTTCCGTCGTGTTCGCGACCGGCGCCATCATCGGCAGCACCTTGTCGCCCGACCCGGCGCTCACGACGGCGCCGATCAGCGTGTTCGTCGTAGGCCAGGCGGCCGGCACGCTGCCGGTCGGATGGTTGTCCCGCCGCCATGGCCGCAGGGCCGCGTTCATGGCGGGCGGCGGGTGCGGCATGTTGGCCGGGCTGGTGGCCGCATCGGCCTTGCTGCTGCAATCCTTTCCACTGTTTTGCCTCGCGACGCTGTTTGCCGGGCTGTACGCTTCCGTCGTGCAGTCCTTCCGCTTCGCCGCCGCGGACGGTGCGAGCCTGGCGTTCCGGCCCAAGGCGCTGTCCTGGGTCATGGCGGGCGGCGTGTTCGCCGGCGTGCTGGGGCCGCAGCTCGTCACCTGGACGGTGGACCTGTGGCCGCCGCACCTGTTCGTCGCCAGCTATCTGGCGCAGGCGGCCGTGGCGGTGGTCGCGATGGCCGTGCTGTCCGGCGTGGACCTGCCGCGCCCGGCGCCGGCGGACCTGGCGCTCGGCCGGCCGCTGCCCGCCATCGTCCGCCAGCCGCGGTTCATGGTGGCCGTGGTCTGCGGCGTGGTCAGCTACACGCTGATGAACCTCGTCATGACCTCGGCGCCGCTGGCGATGCGGATGTGCGGGCTGCCGCTTTCCGCGTCCAACTGGGCGATCCAGTGGCACATCGTCGCCATGTACTCGCCGAGCTTCTTCACCGGCAGCCTGATCGCGCGGTTCGGGGCGCGGCGGGTGGTGGCGGCCGGCCTGCTGCTGACCGGCGCGGCGGCGGCCACGGGGCTGTCGGGGTTGACCGCCACGCATTTCTCGGCCGGGCTGGTCCTGCTGGGCCTGGGCTGGAACTTCGGCTTCGTCGGCGCGTCCGCCATGGTGCTGGAAACGCACCGGCCGGAGGAGCGCAACAAGGTGCAGTCCTTCAATGACTTCCTGGTGTTCGGCACGATGGCGTTCGGCTCGTTCTGGTCGGGCCACCTGCTGGTGACGCTGGGCTGGGCGGCGGTCAACTGGGTGGTGTTCCCGCCGGTGGCAGTGGCGCTGGCCGTGCTTGCGGCGTCGGGCCTGCTGCTGCGCCGGCGCGTGCCGGCGGCATGATGGTGCGGACGGCGGGACTCGAACCCGCACTCCCTTCCGGGACTCAGATTTTCATCCCACTTCGGCTTTCGCCGCCGCCGGCCTGGCCGCCATGGTCCGGCGTTCGTGGTCTGGACTATCCCTTCGCCATGGCCCCAAGGCCGCAGGCGCCCCCCGTCTAGTCTCTACACCTTCCCCGGCGCCGCGGCGCCGGGGCTTGGCTCGGGATTGGCTTGGGCCGCGGCGGGCCGTTAGCGTTCCCCGAATTTGGGCGGTTCTACGCCGCGGGTTTCCCCGCGGGCACTCCAATCAAAAGTCTGCAGCGTCTACCATTCCGCCACGCCCACACACGCTCCCACCCTAGCACAACCGACCCGGGAACCGCCAAGGGGTGCTACCCGTCGATCTCGCCGCCCGCGATCCGGCAGGCGATGTCCTGTGCGCGTCGGATCAGCGTTTCGCTCGCCTCCGGCGTGCGGAACGCGCTGTGCGCCGTAAGCGTCGCGTTGTCCAGCGTCGTCAGCACGTGCCCCGGCGGCAGCGGCTCCTGGTCGAACACGTCGAGCGCCGCATGGGCGATCGGGCCGGACCGCAGCGCCGCCACCAGCGCAGCCTCCTCCACCAGCGCGCCGCGGGCGGTGTTGACCAGGATGGCGCCGGGGCGCATCGCGGCCAGGCGGGCGGCGTCCAGGAAGCCCCGAGTCTCGTCCGTCAGCAGCAGGTGCAGCGACACGACATGGCTTTCCGCCAGCAGCCGTTCCAGCGGCACGAACTCGACCCCCTCGGCCTTGCGCGGCGTGCGGTTCCAGGCCAGCACGCGCATGCCGCCCCCGCGGGCGATGCGCGCGACCTCCGCCGCGATCCCGCCGAAGCCGATCAGGCCGATGGTCTTGCCGGTCAACTGCATGGCCTCGGTCCGCACCCATTGCCCGGCCCGCATTCCGCCGTCCATCCGCGCGATGCCGCGGGCCGCCGCCCACATCAGGGCGATGGCGTGCTCGGCCACCGCCGTGTCGCCGTAGCCCTTGATGGTGTGGACGGCAATGCCGAGTTCCGCCAGCTCCTCCGGGTTCATGTAGCTGCGTGCGCCGGTGCCGAGGAAGATGACGTGGCGAAGCCCCGGGCAGGCCCGCATCGCCTCCGTGGGCAGGAACGTGTGGTCGTCCAGCATGAAGTCGTAGCCGGCCAGCATTGCCCGCAGGTCGCCCGGCGCCACCTGTGCCTGTATGGTGACGTTGATTGCCGGGTCGCCGTCCCGGCGCATGGCGCGGAACACCTCCGCGAGATCCTCGGTCGCGTCCAGGAACAATCCTTTCATGCCGGCCTCCAATGCTGCCCCTGATCCTGCGACGCGCGGTTCCGCCCGGCAAGGTTTGGCCACGGGTCTGCCGGCCCGTCGTGCCGGACCGCGCCGCCCGCCGCCGCGCCCGGGTCCGACGCTGACGCGGGCGGCTCGGCGCTGAGCCTTGGCCCGCGCGCAAGCCTCGACGCCGCTGCACCGGCCTGGAC
>CAXUIQ010000171.1:380-8020 GCA_964250815.1 uncultured Acetobacteraceae bacterium | reverse complement strand
CGCGCTGGTCGAGCTGTTCGCCCTGCGCCGCGACTGGCAGGCCGCGGAGCTTGGCGAAAGCCCGGCCGCGGTGCTCGCCGCCATGCAATGACCGGCGCCGGGCCAGCGCCATGAGGGGGCGGAGTGCCGGCAGGCTGCCCAGGCTGGCAAGGGAAGCCGAGCATTGACGGTGCGGCCGCTCGCGCGCTTTATGGAACGACCAGGTAAGGATCTTGTTCATGCCGCAAAGTTCGGCGCTCCCCACGTATGGCGCCCTGTATGCGTTCGGCGACAGCCTGTCCGATGCCGGCGACCTGTCGGTCCTCACCTCGGTGACGGGGACGACCCGGCCGGTATCGCCGCCCTACTACAAGGAGCAGTACGGCTCGACGAGCGGCAGCGTGTTCAGCAACGGCCCGACCTGGGTGCAGGACGTGTCCACGGCCCTCGGGCTTGGCACGCTGGCGCCCAGCCTCGCGGGCGGCACGGACTTCGCCTATGGCGGCGCGGTCACCGGTTCGGCGCCGCAGAACTCCGACCCGGCGATCCTGGCCATCTCCCTCCAGGCCCAATACGGGCAGTTCAAGGCCAGCGTGGGCACCCCGTCGGCCAACGCGCTTTACACCGTGTCGATCGGGGGGAACGACCTGCTGGCCATCCTGGGCAGCGCCGGCCTTTCCGCGCAGCAGCAGACCGCCGACGTGAACGCGGCGGTGGGCAACGAGGCCGCCTTCGTGAAGCAGCTCGTCGCGGGCGGCGCGAAGACCCTGCTGGTGCTGAACGTGCCCGATCTCGGCAAGACACCGGACGTGACCTCGCGGCAGCCGCAGACGGGCGCGACGCCCACGGCGATCGAGGCCGAGGGCACGCAGCTCAGCAGCGCCTACAACGCGGCGCTGAGCAGCCAGTTGGCCGCCATCGCCAGCGCCAGCGGCGCCCGAATCCAGGTCGTGGACGCCAACACCTTGCTGGACGCCGCCATCGCCAACCCGGCGGCCTACGGCCTCGCCAACGTGACGACGCCGGTGTGGAGCGGCAACAACAGCAGCGCCAGCAGCGGCACCCTCGCGGCAAGCGGGGCCGCGGCGCAGGACCAGTACCTGTTCTTCGATTCGGTGCATCCGACCGAGACTGGGCACCAGGCCATCGCCGACCTGGCCGAGCAGCAACTGAGCGGCGCGCCGGTGCTGGCCGCCGTGGACACCACGACGGGCCGGCCGGTCTCGGCGCAGGGGCAGCCCTACACCGGGCCGGTCGGCACCCTGCAACGGCAGTACATCGACATCACGCCGGACAACCTGAACGTCACGGTGTCCACCCCGAACTGGTTCATCCACAGCGGCGGCGGGGAGGACGCGATCGCGGTCAGCAGCGGCTCCAACGTGGTGGACGGAGGCACCGGGTCGAACTTCCTGACCGGCGGCAGCGGCACGGACACCTTCTTCATCGCCGCGCGCGGCGCCGCGGCGACCACGTGGAGCACGGTGGCGAACTTCCACGCCGCCGACTCCGTGACGCTGTGGGGCGTGTCGCAGGCCGGGTTCCAGATCAGCTACGGGGACGGGGCGGGGGCCGCCGGGGCCACGGGCCTCACGGTCATCGCACAGGCGGCAGGCAAGCCGGAGGTGCTGCTGACGCTGCCGGGCTTCACGCAGGCCGACTTGACGGGGCGGCTCGGCGTGACGTTCGGCACGGATGCCGGGAGCGGCAGCGCCTACATGAACATCCGCGCCAACGCCTGACCGGGACCGCGGGGCCTGCGCGGCAGAGCGCTGCCCCCCGTCGGCTTACCCGCGGCAGCTTTGGAAAGGGCACCATGGACTTCATCGGCGCCTACCTGGACGAAACCCTGCTGGCGACCCAGGCCTTCTGCAACGACGCGCGGCACCGCCAGGTGCTGGCCGACATGGCGGATGCGGTCGTGGGCGCGCTGCGCAGCCGCGGCAAGCTCCTGATCTGCGGCAACGGCGGGAGCGCCGGCGACGCCCAGCACATCGCAGGCGAGTTCGTTTCGCGCCTGATGTACGACCGCGGCCCGCTTGCGGCGGTTGCGCTCACCACGGACACGTCGGTGCTCACCGCCACCGGGAACGACTATGGCTTCGAGCGTGTCTTCGAGCGCCAGGTGCTCGCCCTCGGGCAGCCCGGCGACGTGCTGCTCGGCATCTCCACCTCCGGGACCTCGGCCAACGTGCTGCGGGCCTTCGCCGCCGGCAAGGAGAGGCAGCTCCGCTGCATCGGCTTCACGGGTTCGCAGGACGGCCCCATGTCCGAGGCCTGCGACCTGCTGCTGCAAGCGCCATCGGCCCGCACGCCGGTCATCCAGCAGCTCCACATCGCCGCCGCGCACATCCTCTGCGCGCTGGTCGAGCGCGCAATGTTCCCGCAGGGTTGAGGACTCCAGGCCAACCACCGGCGCCCGCGCCTCAAGCGGCAGTCCGGCGGCGAAGGGCGCCGGTCATGCGGTCACGCAGGGCGTCCCATACTTCCGGCGCCCGCCATCTCACCAGCACGGCGTACAGGCAAAGGCTGGCGACGCCGATGACGGCCGCGCGAAGCACAGGAAGGCAGGCGAGGAACGGCAGCTTCGAAAGGAGCAGTCCGACGCCGACCGCTGCGGCAGCGTAGGTCGTCGGCTGGAGATAGATGAGGGCCACTTGCCGAATCGTGATCCCGATCCGTCCGTAAACGAGGCAAACGTAAACCGGCTGGGTGAGCGCATAGAAGGCGCAAACGGCCCAGGCCACGCCGACCGCTTGGTGCAGGACGGCACCGAACACGATGAACACGCCAAAGATCGGCAACTGCGCGGCGGCATAGCCCAAACCCGCCCGAAACTCGCCCCGGGCGTTCAGGAGCGCCCCTGCGACCCAGGAAACCGCGTCCAAGGCAAGCGCGATGCTGAGCAACTGGATGACCGGGATGGACGCGGCCCATCGCGGGTCGAAGAACCGGCCGATCAACGGTTCAGCGACTGCCGATTGGATCAGGGCGACCGGCATCACGCAGAATGACAGCAATGTGGAGCTGTTGAACACGGCACGGGTCAGCCGCTCCCGGTCGGACTTCATCTGCACCAGGGCGGGATAGAGGACGTTGCTGAAGTTGCCGGCCAGGATCCACAGCGGCTGCGCCGCCAACCGGTAGCCGAAGTAGTAGATGCCGACGGTTTCCTGGCTTCCGACCAGGCCAAGCACCATGTAGTCGCCTTGGTTGATGATCGACGTCAGAATCCTGCTGGCAAACGTGGCCGTGGTGTTCCCGACCACGTATTTCCACCGGCCCCGCTGGACGCGGAGGTTCGGCCTGGACGCGGCGCAACGCCAAAGCACGGCGGCGCGGATCGCCGCCCAGACCGGGGCGGGCAGCGCAAAGCTGTAGGCGCCGAAGCCATGCCAGGCGAGCGCAACCGTCATCAGCACCTGCCCGATCGTCTCAACCGCGGCGTAGATCGCGAGAACGCCGAACTGCATGCGCGCGCGCAGCATCATCGCCGGCACGCTGCCCAAGGCCCCGATCGGCATGGCCAGTGCGAGAACAGCCAGGAGGCCGATCAGGTCAGGCGTGTCGTAGATCGCCGCGGCCACGGGCGAGACGGCAACGACCAGGAGGCCGGCTGCCGACGCGAGGCCGAGGCTGATCCAGAACGCCGGCCCAAGCCAAAGGCGGATGGCACGCTCGCGCTGCAGGATGACGTCGTCGAGACCGACGCTGGTGACGGCCGCGGCGATGTTCGTCACCGTGTAGGTCAAGCTGATGACGCCGAAGTCCGCCGGCCGCAGCAGCATCGCCAAGATCAACTGGCTGAACACGCTGGAGAGGCGGGCGACCAGGTTTTGGGCCAGCATCCAGATCAAGCCATGCAGTGCGCGGCGCCCAAGGGACATGATCGCCGGCGTAGCTTCGCCGGGCTGGACCCGGCCTTCCGATCCCTTGGTGCTAATGCCTGGCCTCCTGATGACCCGTGTTGCAGAATCATCCAGTTGACTTGGTCCGCAGTGCTGGCGGCTCGGATGGGCGCCGGGTGGCCGCTCAGCATAGCAGATTTGGTGATGCCGCAAAAACGCGCCAGCCGTGCGCGGCGACGCCGCCCAGGCGCATGGCGGCGAGTGGCCACGGCAACTGACGCCGGGTTTGCGTGCCCAGCCGTCGGGAGCACGAGACTGCCAACGGCCGCCAGGCATTCGATGGCGTGCGTCGCACGATCCGGGTCAGCCATGCCCTGCCGCGGACCGTCCACCGAACATGCTGTCCTGATCTGTACACGCTGTCCTGATCGAATGGCCGGCGTCACCGGGTCGCGCCGGTGGTGGCGTGTCCCACCTCATGAGGCTACAACGTTTCTGTTGGGTGCGGAACATGCGCGCAGGCGTCACGCATGGGGGCCAGCCGTGGACGACCGGCCCTGACCACGTGCTTGCCGCCCCGATCTCACGTGCGCCGCCGTGGCGCACGCATGCCTGCGAGCCAGCCACGCGCGGACTGGAACGACCCTGACGGCCTGAGTGCTGGGAGTGCGTGGTGCCGAACCCGACCATCGACGTCGTGATCCCCGTGTTCAACGGGGCGAGGACCGTGGAAAGCGCCATGGCCAGCATCCAGGCGCAGACCCTGCGCGACATCCGCATCCTGGTGGTCAACGACGGCTCCACCGACGAGACGCCGGCCATCCTGGAGCGGCTGGCGGCGGCCGATCGCCGGGTCGTGCTGCTGCACCGGGCGAACGGCGGGATCGTCGATGCGCTGAACGCGGGCCTTGCGGCGTGCCGGGCGGAGCTTGTGGCGCGCCACGACGCCGACGACCTCGCGGTGCCCGACCGGCTCGAGCGGCAGGTCGAGTGGCTGCGCCGCCATCCCGGATGCAGCGCGGTGTCGGGGTCGGTCATCCACATCGACGAGGCCGGCCGGGAACTCGGCCCGAAGGTCGCGCTGTCCCCGCCCGACCTCGCGGACCCCACGGCCTACCCGCAGTTGGAACCCTACCTCATCCACCCGTTCCTGATGATGCGCCGCGCCGCGGTGGAGGCGGTGGGCGGCTACCGCCACGTGTTCCACGCCGAGGACACGGACCTCTACTGGCGGCTGCAGGAGACGGGGCAGTTGGCCAACATGCCGGACCTGCTCGGCTTCTATCGCATCCACGGCCAGAGCGTCACCAGCGCGTCCACGCTGAATGGCCGGATCGCCGCGATGAGCTCGCAGTTGTGCGGCATCTCGGCCATGCGGCGCCGGGCCGGACGCCCGGACATCGCGTTCCCGGCGTCGGCCCTGGCCGAATACCAGCAGGCGCGCACCCTCCAGGGCATCGTGCGGCTGGGCAGCCGCGGGCTGGACGCGGAGGAGGCCGCCCGGCTCGCGGTGTCGGCATCCGCGAAGCTCCTGGAGCTTGCGGCCTACCGCCCCTACGAGCTTGACGCCGACGACTGTTCCTTCATCCGCGCCTCGATCATGGGCGCGCTGCCGTCGATGACGCCGGCAAGCCGGACCCTGTGCGTGCGGATGCTCTCGGGGACCGCGGCACGGCTTGCGGCCCGCGGCCAGCTCTCCGCCGCCATGCAGTTGTCGCCGGTCAAGTACTACCCGCTCGTCGCAGCCCGCTTCGCGTTGCGGACGGTGCTGCCAGGCCCGCTCCGCGTCGCGATGCGCAAGGCGGCCGGGCGGGCCGTGCTGGTGAAGTAGGCTCCGGCCCGGCTGGCGCTGGCGGCCCTAGTAGATCTTCCAGCCTTCCGTGCCGTGCCGGGTGAAGTGGCAGGTCATCACCTGCCCGTCCCGGCGGCCCAAGGCCCGGATCACGTCCACGCGCCGCTCCGGAACGACCAGGAACGTCAGGAAGCCGCCGCCGCCCGCCCCGGAAACCTTGCCGGCCCGCGCCCCGGCACTGAGCGCCGCCTCCACCGTCAGGTCGATCGGCTGGTTGCTGACGTTGTCGGCCAGCCGCTTCTTGGCGTCCCACGTCTCGCGCATGCACGCGGCGAAGGTGTCGAAATCGCCTTTCAGCAGGCACTCCTTCATGCGGAAGGCGTCCGCCTTGATCGCGTGCATCGCATCGAGCGTGGTGCCGCTGCGGTGGACGAGGTTGTTGGTCTGCTGCTCGATGATGCGGGCGGACGACCGCGACACGCCGCTGTTGAACAGCACCAGCGACGTTTCCAGCTCCGAGATGATCCAGTTCTTCACGCGCAGCGGGTTGACGATGACGCGGTCCTCCGGGTGGAACTCCATGAAGTTCACGCCGCCGAACGTCGCCGCGTACTGGTCCTGCCGCCCGCCGCCCAGGCCGGCGTCGATCCGCTCGATCTCGAACGCGAGGTGCGCGATCTCGTACTCCCCGAGCGGCAGGTTGAGCCATTCGACGAAGGCCTTGACCAACGAGACGACCATGGTCGAGGAGGTGCCGAGGCCCGAACCCGGCGGCGCGTCGCAGAACGTGGTGATCCGGCATGGCAACGGCCGCCCGCCGTTGAACTGCTTGACGATCCGGCGGTAAACGGCGCGGTGCAGGATCAGCGGGCCGGCAAGCTCCATCGCGTCCTCTGCCGGGAGTTCGCACCGGCTGTCGATGTCGGGCGCGGAGATGGCGACGCGCCCGTCCGTCGTCGGTTCGATGATGGTGTAGGCGTAGAGGTCGATGGTGATGTTCAGCACGGCCCCGCCGAACTGGTCGCAGTAGGGCGACACGTCGGTGCCGCCCCCGGCAAAGCCCAGGCGGAGGGGCGCGCGGGAGCGTACGATCATGGGAGCGCCGCCTCCGACATCAGCCCGCCATCCCGTCCGTGCCGGCGCCGCAGACGACGGCGCACACCCGCTCCCCCGGCGCCGGCCGGTAGGCGCCCGTGAGCAGGGCGGCCACCGCGGCGGCGCCGCTCAGCTCCGACGCCACGCCGTGCTCGAACCAGAGCCAGGCGGCGGCCTGCTGCATCGCCGGGTCGGAAACGAGCACGATTTGCCCGACATGGCGCCGGACGATGCCGAAGTTGAGCGGGTCGGTGCTGCGCGGCGCCAAGGTGCCGGCGGCGGTCTCGATCCGGTCCAGCAGCGCCGGGCGCCCGGCCTCCAGGCTGCGCAGCAGGGTGGGCGCGCCCTCCGGCTCGACGCCGACGATGCGGATGCCGGGCTTGACCGCACAGGCGGCCACCGCGATGCCGCTGACCAGCCCGCCGCCGCCGACCGCGACCAGCAGCGTGTCCACCTCCGGCGCGTCATCGAGGATTTCGGTCGCCACCGTCCCTTGCCCGGCGATCACCAGCGGGTCGGCGAAGGGGTGGACATAGGCCGTGCCCTGTTGTGCGGCGTGGCGCAGCGCCGCCGCGTTGCTGTCGTCCCAGGCCTCGCCCGCGACCACCACCTCGGCGCCCCAGTCCCGCAGCTTGCGCCGCTTCGCATCGGGCACGGTGACCGGCAGGTAGATCGTGGCGGGCACCCCGGCGACCCACCCGGCATAGGCCACGGCCAGCCCATGGTTGCCCCCGGACGCCGTGGTCACGCCTCGCGCCAGCGCCGCAGGCGGCAAGGCGGCGAGCGTGTTGCAGGCGCCCCTCGCCTTGAACGAGCCGGTGACTTGCAGCGATTCGAGCTTCAGCACGAGCTGCGCCGCGACGGCCGCATGCCCGCGCGCAGGTGCTGCCTCAAGCAGCGGCGTGCGGCGCACCCGGCCGCTGATC
>CAXUIQ010000171.1:0-370 GCA_964250815.1 uncultured Acetobacteraceae bacterium | reverse complement strand
GGCGCATCCCGCAGGGCTTCACCAAAGTGACCTTCCAGTTCACGCCGTCGGGCGGCAGCCAGCAGACCCTGCAGCGCAACATCTTCATACGCACGGCAGCCGCCAACGCGCAACTCGACCCCGTGCAGCCGATTTTCGTCCTTAACCTCGGCCCGGACGCCGTGACCACGCCCCGCGCCAGCGCCACCGGCGGCAAGGACGCCAGCTTGTTGCAGGCGCCCCTTGCCTTGAACGAGCCGGTCACTTGCAGGGACTCAAGCTTCAGCACGAGCCGGGCCGCGACGGCGGCGTGCCCCCGCACTGGCGCCGCCTCAAGCAACGGCGTGCGGCGCACCCGGGCGCCGATCCGCTCCGCGGCGCGGCGCACGTC
>CAXUIQ010000170.1:0-8048 GCA_964250815.1 uncultured Acetobacteraceae bacterium | reverse complement strand
CACAAGACCGGCTGCGGCATGACGGACGGGGAGCCGCTGCGCCTGCTGCGCCGCACGCTCGCGGGCTACGCGCGGCACGTGAATTTCAGCCATGTCGTGGTGCTGGGCCTCGGCTGCGAGGTGAACCAGATCGCCGGGCTGCTGGAGGAGCAGCGCCTGGTCGGGCGCGTCCGCAACATGGACATCCAGGCCATGGGCGGCACCCGCAAGACGGTGGAGGCCGCGGTCGCCTTCGTGCACGAGGTGCTGGCCGAGAGCAACGAGGTCCGGCGCGAGCCGGTGCCGGTCAGCGAGTTGGTGGTGGCGCTGCAATGCGGCGGCTCCGACGGCTATTCCGGCGTGTCGGCCAACCCGGCGCTGGGCGCCGCGTCCGACCTGCTGGTGCGCCACGGCGGCACCGTGATCCTGTCGGAAACGCCCGAGACCTACGGCGCCGAGCACCTGCTGACCCGGCGCGCGGTGAGCCGGGAGGTCGGCGAGAAGCTGGTCGATCTCATGCGCTGGTGGGAGGACTACACGGCCCGCGAAGGCGCCGAAATGAACGCCAATCCCAGCCCCGGCAACAAGGCCGGCGGCCTCACCACCATCCTGGAGAAGTCGCTTGGCGCCATGGCCAAGGCCGGCACCACCAACCTCGTGGACGTGGTGCGCTACGCCGAGCCGGTGACGGCGCGCGGCTTCGTGTTCATGGACACGCCGGGCTACGACCCGGTGGCGGCGACCGGCCAGGTGGCGGGGGGCGCCAACCTCGTGTGCTTCACGACCGGGCGCGGCAGCGTGTTCGGCTGCAAGCCGTCGCCGTCCATCAAGCTCGCGACCAACACGCCGATGTTCCAGCGCATGGAAGACGACATGGACATCAACTGCGGCACGGTCCTCGACGGGGACGAGACGGTGCAGGAGTGCGGGCAGCGGATTTTCGAGACCATGATCCGCACGGCGAGCGGGGAGCGCACCAAAAGCGAGGCGTTCGACGCGGGCGGGGCGGAGTTCGCTCCTTGGGTGATCGGGGCGACGATGTAG
Source organism: uncultured Acetobacteraceae bacterium (assembly GCA_964250815.1). Classification (GTDB taxonomy): domain Bacteria; phylum Pseudomonadota; class Alphaproteobacteria; order Acetobacterales; family Acetobacteraceae; genus CAHJXG01. Next base: position 7,025 of record CAXUIQ010000170.1, on the reverse strand, counting down.
CTCCGTCTTCGACCGCCGTATCGTCAGCGCAGCTCTTTGGCAAATCCGGCGAGGTACTGACGCCCGTCCTGCTCCGCCAATTTGAGATAGGATGGCAGCAACGATGAGCCGAGGGCATGGAAAACGCCCAAGGCGGCTATGCGCTGGTACTCGTCTCCTGTGTCCCAGGCGCGTTGGGCCAGCCTTTCCGCCGTCGGCGCCTTTCTTTGACCGAGCGCAATGAGCGCCCTGCGGCTGACGTACTCGTCCTTATCGGCGGTATAGGTCTCCAGCAAGGGCACGACCTCATCCTCGTTGGCCTTGATACAGCCGAGGACGGCGGCGAGCTGCCAGCGTGCGTCCCGCTCCGCTGAGCCTGTGCCAGCCTTGGCGAGCGCCAGAAGGTGCTCCGGCCGCCCGGCAAGGTCGTTCTTGAGTTCTTCGGTCTCGTTGTCGCGGGCGAGGACGTAGAGAAGCAATTCGACGATAGGGAGATCCCACTGCTGCGGTTCGGAGGAGGCAAGAAAGGCGGCAGTGGCGCTCCACAGTTCCGGCCAGTAATCATAATCGCACTCCCACTCGCTGGAGCGTTCGGCCTCGGGGCAGGAGGCCGCCCAAGTTTGGAACTCGGCGACGGCATGTTCAAATTTGGCCCTCGCGTCTGACATCGGACCCCGCATTTTGGGAAAATGCACTTGAAGTTAAGGGTCTGACTTCTTCAGCACTGAAGTTTGTCTGGCATGATGGACACAAGCGACTCTTGAAGTTCGGCCATGAAGTGGCCTTGACCCGCCGGAGGTGCCCTTCCCATGAAGTCGAAATCGCAGCCCTCATCCGCTTGCAGCACCGTGTCGTAGAACAAGTGCGCGTAGCCGCGCCGCGCCCATTCCGGCCGGGTTGGCGGCGCGAGCAGGGCCTGACGCCGGGCCAATTCCTCGTCGCTCACCAGCAAGTCGATCCGCCGCCCGGCCACGTCGAGCCGGATGAGGTCGCCTGACTGCACCAGCGCCAGCGGCCCGCCCACCGCGCTCTCCGGCGTGATGTGCAGCACGACCGTGCCGAACGCGGTGCCGCTCATGCGCGCGTCCGAGATGCGCACCATGTCCTTCACCCCCTGCCGGCCAAGCTGCTTCGGGATCGGCAGGTGGCCGGCCTCCGGCATCCCCGGCGCGCCCTTCGGGCCGGCGTTGCGCAGCACCAGCACGTCGTCCGGGCCGACATCCAGCGCCGGGTCGTCGATCCGTGCGGCCATGTCGGGGATGCTATCGAACACCACCGCGCGCCCGGTGTGCTGCAACAGGCGCGGCGTCGCGGCAGCGTGCTTGATCACCGCCCCGCGCGGCGCGAGGTTGCCGCGCAGCACCGCCATCGCGCCCACGGGCTTGATCGGGTCGTGCCGCGGGCGGATGACGGTCTGGCCCGGCACCCGCTCGGCCGCCGCGGCCACGTCGCGCAGGGTCCTGCCGCCGACCGTGCGGGCATCCCCGTCGATCAGGCCGCCCAGCTCCGCCAGCAGCCGCGGCACCCCGCCGGCGTGGTGGAAATGCTCCATGTAATGGTCGCCCGACGGCTTCAGGTCCACGAGCACCGGGACCTCGCGCCCAATCGCGTCGAAGCCGTCGAGGCTGATCCGGTGCGGCGTGCGGTTCGCGATGGCGGTCAGGTGGATCAGCCCGTTGGTCGAGCCGCCAATGGCTTGCAGCACCACCTGCGCGTTGCGGAACGCCGCCGGGGTCAGCAGGTCGCTTGGGCGCGGCCCGCCGGCCTTCGCCATCTCTGCCGCACGCCGCCCGCTCGCTTCGGCGAGGCGCACGCGCTCGGCATGGGGCGCAGGGATGGTGGCGGCCATCGGCAGGGCCAGGCCCAGCGCCTCGGTCATGCAGGCCACCGTGCTCGCCGTGCCCATCACCATGCAGGTGCCGACGGAGGGGGCGAGCCGGCCCTCGACCTCCGCGATCTCCGCCGCATCGACCGTGCCGGCGCGGTGGGCGCTCCACAGCCGGCGGCAGTCGGTGCAGGCGCCGAGCACCTCCCCCTTGTGGTGGCCGACCACCATGGGGCCGACGGGGACCGCGACGGTGGGCAGGTCCACGCTGGCCGCCGCCATGACCTGCGCCGGCAGCGTCTTGTCGCAGCCGCCGATCACGACCACGGCATCCATCGGCTGGGCGCGGATCATCTCCTCCGTGTCCATCGCCATAAGGTTGCGCAGGAACATCGAGGTTGGAAAGGCGAAGCTCTCGTGGATGGAGATGGTCGGGAACACCATCGGCATGGCGCCGGCCAGCATGACGCCGCGCTTCGCCGCCTCGATCAGCGCGGGGGTGTTGCCGTGGCAAGGGTTGTAGTCGCTTGCCGTGTTGGTGATGCCGACGATGGGGCGGTCGAGCGCGTCGTCGGAGTAGCCCATCGCCTTGATGAACGCCTTGCGCAGGAACAGCGAGAACCCGGCGTCGCCATAGCTCGTGAGACCCTTGCGCAGCCCCTTGTCCATCCGCCGCTTCCCTTCTTGCCCGCACGCGCCGGCGCATCGTAGCCCGGAGCCGCCTGCGGGCAATGGCCTGGACGAACCGCATCGAACGCCAAAATCGCGCTTGAAGCAGGAAGACGCCCCGTCAGGAAACAGGTATGCCCGCGTCCCAAGACCATGGGCGGCGCACCAGCTTGCCCAAACAGCCGCCAGCAAGGGTCCATCATGTTCCAACCTCTCCGCTCCGCGAGCCTTGCCGGCCTTGCAGCCGTCCTGCTGTCGGGGTGCGCCTCGCCGCCGCCGCAAGGGCCGACGCCCAATCAGCCCACCGCCGACATGGCGGCTGTGCTTACTGCCCAAGCTGATCTTGGGGCGAAGCCAATCAACGGCTTGACGCCGGCGCAGGCACGGATGGGTCCGACGATCGCGGACGCCGTGCAGAAGGTGCAGCAGCAGCGCGGCATGGCCACGGCGCCCATGCCGGCGCGGACCGAGGACATCCAGGTGCAGGGCGCGGCCGGGCTGCTGCCGGCCCGGGTGTACCGTCCAGCCGCGGCGGCGCCGGGGCCGCTGCCGATCATCCTGTATTTCCACGGCGGCGGCTGGGTGATCGCGACCATCGACACCTACGACAGCTCGGCCCGGGCTTTGGCGGACGGCGCCGGGGCGGTCGTGGTCTCGGTGGAGTACCGCAAGGGGCCGGAGGACCGGTTTCCCGCCGCGCACGACGACGCCATCGCGGCCTACCGCTTCGTGCTGCAGCACGCCGCGCCGCTGGGCGGCGACGAGCGGCACGTCGCGGTGGCCGGGGAGAGCGCGGGCGGCAACCTGGCCTTCAACGTGGCGCTGGCCGCCCGGGACCAGAAGCTGCCGATGCCGGTGCACGAGCTGCTGGTCTATCCCGTGGCCAGCACGGACCTGACGCTGCCGAGCGTGCAGGAGAACGCGCAGGCGAAGCCGCTGAGCCGGGCCGCGCTGGAGTGGTTCGTCAAGTATTATGGCCGCGGGCCGCAGGACGCCATGGATACGCGGCTCGACCTCGTGGGCGTGTCCGACCTCCAGGGCATGCCGCCCACGACGATCATCCTGGCGCAGATCGACCCGCTCCATTCGGGCGGCGAGATGCTGGGGGACCGCCTGCGCGCGGCCGGCGTGCCGGTGGAGACGCGGCTTTACCCCGGCGTGACGCACGAGTTCTTCGGCACCGGCGCGGTGGTGCCGGAAGGCAAGGCGGCGGTGGAGCTTGCCAGCGAGCGGCTGCGGCAGTCGTTCGACGCCGTGCCGCCGGCGCCCTCGCCGACACGGCGCGGCCGGGCGGTGCGGGCCTGCACGACCCGGCGGCACGGAGCCTGACGACATTCGTGCATTGCAGTCGCGTCAACGCGGCCACCTGGTTCAGATTGGGCCGGCCCCGATCGACGAGGCTCCGGACTGACCCAAGCATGACCTGATCGGCCGGGCCAAACGAAAGTTCTGGCCCTGCCCTTGCATAACGTGTTCTTAAATAGACACCGCCAGTTGCGGCGGGGTCGAGGCATGTCCCAGCAAGGGAGCGAGTTGAGATGATTTCACGCCGTACCGCCATTCAAACCGCGGCTGCCCTCGCCGCCGCCGCAGCGGGTCCGCGAGGCGCGCTGGCCGCCGACAGGGTGATCAAGATCGGCATCGACCTGTCCTTCACGGGCGCCGATGCCGAGAACGCCGCGCGGATCGCCAATGGCGCGGTGATCGCGTTCGAGGAGGCGAACGCCGCCAAGGCGGTGCCGGGCTACACGTTCCAGCTCGTGAAGCTCGATGACGCCACCGCCACCGCCGGGCAATACGACCCGGCGCAGGCGGCGACCAATGCGCGCACCATGGTGTCGGACAAGGGGTACGTCGCGGCGCTGGGTCCGCAGATGTCGGGCGCGGGCAAGGCGATGGCGCCGATCCTGAGCCAGGGCAACCTTGCGATCATCACGCCGTCCTCGACCAACCCGGATCTCACCGACCCGAAGTTCGCCCAGCAATACCGGCCCGCTGGTAAGCCGATCTACTTCCGGACGGTGGCGACCGATGCGTTCCAGGGGCCGAACATGGCCAACTACATGGCCGACACGCTGAAGGTGAAGTCGATCTTCGTGCTCGACGACTCGGGCGCGTACGGCGTGGGCTTGGCGGATGCGTTCCAGGCCCAGGCGGAGAAGCGGGGCATCAAGGTGCTCGGTCGCGACCGGCTCGATCCCAAGGCCGCCGACTACGCGCCGATCCTGACCAAGATCAAGTCGCTGGACCCGCAGGCGCTGTATTACGGCGGCGTGTCCCAGGCGGGCGTCAAGCTGGCCAAGCAGTCGTACGAGATCATCCCGAACGTCATCAAGGCGGGCGGCGACGGCATGCAGACGGTGGACCTGCTGAACGGCGCGGGGTTCCCGGCGGTCGAGGGCTGGTACGCCACGGTCGCCGCGCCGCACGTGATCGAGGACCCGAAGACGGCCAAGTTCGGCGAGCGCTACTTCGCCCGGTTCAAGCAGCATCCGGACGACTACAGCATCTGCTGCTATGTCGGCGCCGAGGTCATCATCGCCGCCGTCAAGAGGGTCGCCGCGACGGGCAAGCCGGTGACCCGGGACGCGGTGCGCGACGCCATCCAGCAGGTGAAGCTGCCCGACAGCCTGCTGGGTTCCATCGAGTTCGACGAGAACGGCGACCTGCGCAACAAGATCATCAGCGTGTTCCAAATCCGCAAGGACGCCGCCCACCCGCTCGACGATCCGACGGCGCAATACAAGTATGTCGGCGTCGCCCCGATCGCCTGAGCCGTGACATCCGCCGACCTGCTGCTGCAGCAGGTGATCAACGGGCTGAGCCTGGGGGCGATGTACTCGCTCCTGGCGCTCGGCTTCACCTTGGTCTATGGCATTGCCGAGCTGATCAACTTCGCGCACTTCAACGTGTTCATGGTCGGCGCCATGGTCGCCATGCTCACGCTGCAAAGCCTCGGGGTGGTCGGGCAGGAGACGGTGCTGGCCGGCCTGCCGCTGGTCGGCACGCTGCTGGTGGCGTTCGCCGCCGCCATGCTGGTGTGCGGCGGCATCGGGGTCGGGATCGAGCGGTTCCTGCTGCGCCCCTTGCGCGGCGTAAAGGGGCCGGCGGCGATGATCACCACCATCGGCGCGTCCTACGTGCTGTTCAACGTCGTGCTGCTGACGCTCGGCTCGGACGCGAAGAACTTCCCCAACCCGCTGCCGCCGGTCGCCTGGCGCATCGGCGGCGCGGTGCTGCGGCTGCGGGAGGTGCTGATCTGGGCCATCGCCCTGGTGCTGATGGCCGGGCTGACCTACTTCGTGCAGCGCACCCGGATGGGCAAGGCGATGCGCGCCACCGCGCAGGACCCGGAGGCGGCGCGGATGATGGGCGTCGAGGTGGACCGCGTGGTGATGGCCACGTTCTTCCTGAGTTCCGCGTTGGCGGGTGCCTGCGGGATGATCTTCGGGCTGTATTACAATCTGGCGAAGGTCGATATCGGCTTTGCCGCCGGGCTGCGCGCCTTCACCGCCGCAGTGCTGGGCGGCATCGGCAACGTGCCCGGCGCCATGGTGGGCGGCGTGGTGATCGGGCTGATCGAGGCCGTCAGCGGGCAGACCGTCGGCACCGCCTGGGCCGACGTGATCATCTTCGGGCTGCTGGTGCTGGTGCTGGTCGTGCGTCCGGCCGGGCTGATGGGCCGCCTGGCCCCGAACAAGTCCTGAAAGGGCGCTCCGCATGGTCCCCGCCGCACTCGCCTTCGTGTCCCGCCCGCTGGCCGGCCTGACCTCGGAGCGGCGGCGGGCGCTGGGGCTGCTGGCGCTCGGCGTGGCGCTGCTGCTGTTCCCGCTGGTGTATGACGACGACGCCACGATCGACAGCATCGCCAACGCGATGTCATACGCGACCCTGGCGCTTGGGCTGAACGTGGTGGTGGGGTTCGCCGGGCTGCTGGACCTTGGCTACGCCGCGTTCTTCGCCATCGGTGCCTATTATTACGGCATCCTGACCAGCTTCCAGGTGATGCCCCTCTGGAGCGACGCCTGGGCGCCGCTGGCGTTCCTGGGCTTGGTCGAGAAGATGAACCAGGGCGGTCCCGACCTGGTGCACTTCACCCTGTCGTTCTGGCTGGCGCTGCCGACGGCGGCCTTGGTCAGCGCCGCGTTCGGCGTGTGCTTCGGCGCTCCCACCTTGCGGCTGCGCGGCGACTACCTGGCCATCGTGACGCTCGGCTTCGGCGAGATCGTGCCCATCGTGGCGCGCAACATGGACGGCATCACCAACGGCGCCGCCGGGCTGAACGGCATCCAGGCGCCGCGGCTGCTGGGCCAAAGCTTCGGCGTGGACTCGACGCCGTACTACTACGTGGGCCTTGGCCTGGTGGCGCTATTGATCTTCCTGTCCACCCGGCTGCGCGACAGCCGGGTGGGGCGGGCCTGGATGGCGATCCGCGAGGACGAGACGGCGGCGGGCGCGATGGGCGTGAACCCGGTGCGGTTCAAGCTGCTGGCGTTTGCCATCGGCGCCGCGTTCGCCGGCATGACGGGCGTGTTCTTCGTCGCCAAGCTGC
>CAXUIQ010000169.1:0-8078 GCA_964250815.1 uncultured Acetobacteraceae bacterium | reverse complement strand
TCATCGGCCGCAACTTCCTGGTCAAGATCAACGCCAACATCGGCAACTCCGCCGTGACCTCCGGCGCCGCGGAGGAGGTCGAGAAGCTGGTCTGGGCCATCCGCTGGGGCGGCGACACGGTGATGGACCTGTCCACCGGGCGCAACATCCACAACATCCGCGGCTGGATCGTGCGGAACTCGCCAGTGCCCATCGGCACGGTGCCGATCTACCAGGCGCTGGAGAAGGTCGGCGGTGACGCCGACAAGCTGGACTGGGAGGTGTTCCGCGACACCCTGATCGAGCAGGCGGAGCAGGGCGTGGACTACTTCACCATCCACGCCGGCGTCCGCCTGGCGCACGTGCCGCTCACCGCCAAGCGCACCACGGGCATCGTCTCCCGCGGCGGCAGCATCATGGCCCGCTGGTGCCTGGCGCACCACAAGGAAAGTTTCCTTTACGAGCGCTTCGTTGAGATCTGCGACATCATGCGCAAGTACGACGTGAGCTTCTCGCTCGGCGACGGCCTGCGCCCCGGCTCCAACGCCGACGCCAACGACGCGGCGCAGTTCGCCGAGCTGGAAACGCTGGGCGAGCTGACCCAGGTGGCCTGGGCCAAAGGCTGCCAGGTGATGATCGAAGGCCCCGGCCACGTGCCGATGCACAAGATCAAGGTCAACATGGAGAAGCAGCTCCGCGAGTGCGGCGAAGCGCCGTTTTACACGCTGGGGCCGCTCACGACCGACATCGCGCCGGGCTACGACCACATCACCTCCGCCATCGGCGCCGCGATGATCGGCTGGTTCGGCACGGCGATGCTCTGCTACGTGACGCCGAAGGAGCACCTCGGCCTGCCCAACCGGGACGACGTGAAGACGGGCGTGATCACCTACCGCATCGCCGCCCATGCCGCCGACCTGGCGAAGGGCCACCCCTCGGCCAAGCTGCGCGACGACGCGATCAGCCGTGCCCGCTTCGACTTCCGCTGGGAGGACCAGTTCAACCTCGGCCTTGATCCCGACACCGCGCGGGCCTACCACGACGAGACCCTGCCGAAGGACGCGCACAAGGTCGCGCACTTCTGCTCGATGTGCGGCCCGAAGTTCTGCTCCATGAAGATCAGCCAGGACATCCGCGCGGATGCCGAGCGGCTGGCCGGCATGGAAGCCAAGAGCGCCGAGTTCATGGAGGGCGGAGCGGCGATCTACGTGCCGGCAGTGGAGTAGGCTTGCCCGCCGGTTGCGGCGTGCCGGGTCCAGTCCCATTTTTGGAAGTCTGATGGGGTGGGACAGGACCTGAGCATGATTGACCCGCGGGACGCGCTGGATGCGGTTGGACAGTTGCCGGACGTGGAGATCGACCTTGCGGGCGCGGCGATCCAGCTTGCGCGCGTCGATGCGCCGGGGCTGGACTGGCAAGCCGCCGGGCGGCACCTCAGCGAACTCGCACGGAACGCAGTCGGCTTGGCCAACGATTTGCCCGGCACGGGCCTGGCTGCCCGCGCCGGGGCCTTGGCCCAACTGATCACAGGTCGCCATGGCTATGCCGGCGACACCGAAACCTATGATGACATGGCCAATGCCAACCTCATCCGAGTGACCGAACGCCGGCGCGGCCTGCCGGTGGCGTTGGGCATCCTCTGGCTGCACTGCGCCCGGGCGGTTGGCTGGGGCGCCCATGGGGTGGATTTCCCCGGGCACTTCCTGATCGCCTTGGAGGGCCAGAACAGCACCCGGCGCGGCCGCACGCCCGAACACCGGCAGTTGATCGTGGACGTCTTCGCCGGAGGGGTGCCGCTGGCGGCCTCCGACATGCGCAGCCTGCTGAAGCGGGTCGAAGGACCGGACGCCGAGTTGCGGCCCGGCGTGCTGCAGCCGATGTCGAGCCGCAAGATCCTTCTTCGCCTCCAGAACAACATTAAAGGCCGGCGGCTGGCGAACAATGACCTGCCCGGTGCGTTGTCCGCCATCCAGGACATGCTGCGCATTGCCCCTGATGCCGCCGTGCTTTGGCGGGAGGCCGCCTTGGTCAACCAGGAATTGGAGCACGTAGGCGCTGCGGTGCGCTGCTACGAACGTTTCCTCGACCTCGTGCCGCAGGGGGACGCGGCTTTGCGCACCCGCGCGGCAATTGACGAATTGCGTTCCCGGCTGAACTAGTCCTTCTTCGCCGGCTTGTTCTCCTCGACATACTCGGCCGGGGCGCCAGGGATGTGGCTTGCGTCCTTGCTATGGCCGCCCAGCCCGCGCGCCGCGTCGCTGCTGCCGGTCTTGGGATTGGGAGCGCCGGTGGTGCCGGTCACCTTGGGGTCTTTTGGCGTTTCGCTCATGGTATCACCTTGGGTTGCACCATGGAAACGCGGCGGCACGCGGGCAGTTCGCCCCGCTCCCGCGCTTGCATGAGCGGCCACCTGGCCCCTGCTCTTCCATCCGCCAGCCGCAAGCGCCACATGCCCGGCATGAACCGCCGCACCTTGCTGCTCGCCCCGTTCCTGATGCCGGCCCTTGCGCCCGGCGCTTGGGCGCAGGCTCCCGCCGTCCTGACCGCGCAGGACCGCGCCGACATCGCCCGTGTCGAGGGTTACCTGAACGGCGTGCGCACGCTGCATTCCCGATTCCGCCAGGTTGCGCCAAACGGCGGGACCAGCGAGGGCCAGGCCTGGCTTGAACGGCCCGGCCGGCTGCGGTTCGAGTACGACCCGCCCAGCCCGTTCCTGCTGGTCGGCGGCCACGGCATGTTGGTCTTCCACGACAGCAAGCTGAAGCAGACCAGCAACATCCCGTTAAACTCGACGCCGTTGGGCCTGTTGCTGCAAGACAATTTGCGCCTCTCGGGCGACATCACGGTGGCAGGGCTGGCCCGGGCGCCGGGGCAGTTGCAGGTCCGGCTGTTGCGTACCAAGTCGCCGGCCGATGGCACGCTGACCTTGGTCTTCGCAGACGCCCCGCTGTCCCTCCGGCAATGGTCCGTGCTGGACGCCCAACGGCAGGAAACCCGGATCACGCTCTACAATGTCGAGTTGGGCGGGACTTTCAACCAAAAGCTTTTCGAGTTCATTGATCCCCGGTTTTTCGAAAACAATGAGGGCCGCGGCTAGATAACCCTTCATTTGCCCGGGCCGACGCGGCATGATTGCGGGATGAAGCCGCTGGTTGGGATTTCCTGCTGCACGAAGACGTTCGGCGTGTATGGCACGCCGAACCACGCAGCCTCCGACACCTATGTCCGTGCAGTCGATCAGGTCGTGGGCGCCGTGCCGGTCCTGGTGCCCGCGAATGGCGAGGCCGCCGATATCGACACGCTCCTGGCCCGGCTTGACGGCATCATCCTGACCGGCAGCCGGTCGAACGTGCATCCGGCGCTCTACGGCGGTCCGCCCCATGCGGAGGGCACGCCCGAGGACGCCAAGCGGGATGCTGTCACCATGCGCCTGATCCGCGCCGCCGTCGCGGCCGGCGTGCCGGTGCTGGCGATCTGCCGCGGCTTGCAGGAGTTGAACGTCGCCCTAGGCGGCAGCCTGCACCAGCGTTTGCAGGACTTGCCGGGCCGCCTCGACCATTCCACCCCGCTGCATCCGCACCCGCGGCTACGAATCGGCAAGGCGCACGGCCTTGCGGTCGCGCCCGGCAGTTGGCTGCGCCGGGTGGCACAGGCGGACAGCGTTGCGGTAAACTCCCTGCATAACCAAGGCATCGACCGGCTTGCCCCGGGCTTGGCCATCGAGGCAACGGCGCCGGACGGCACGATCGAGGCGGTCCGGATGCCGAACGCCCAGGCGCTGACGGTCGGCGTGCAGTGGCATCCAGAGTACGATTTCACCAGTGATGCCGTGTCGCGCGACATCTTCGCCGCGTTCGGCGCCGCCCTGCGCGGGCGGATGGGCGGCGCGCTGCTGGCCGCCGACTGAAGCTTGGCTAGGCGGCAAGCTCCACGATCCGCCGGAGATCCTGCACGAAGGCTGCATACTCCCGCGCCTTCGCCTCCTCGTCCGGCACGCGCAGCAGGTAGGAGGGGTGGACGGTGATGAAGCCCGTCGTGTTGCCGCCTTGACCATCCGGCAGCGGCAGCGGCTGGCCGCGCTCGCGCGTGATGGCGACGGCCCGGCCCAGCACCGCCCGCGCCGCCGTCGCCCCCATCATGACGGTGAGCGCCGGCCTGATCGTGGCCCGCTCCAGGTCGAGCCAGAAGCGACAGGCGTTGATCTCGCCGGTGCCGGGCTTCTCGTGGATGCGCCGCTTGCCGCGCAGCACGAATTTGAAGTGCTTGACCGCATTGGTCACATAGACCGTCTGCCGGTCCAGCCCGGCTTCCTCCATCGCGCGGTCCAGCAACTGCCCGGCCGGGCCGACGAACGGGCGTCCGGCCAAGTCTTCCTGATCGCCCGGCTGCTCGCCGATCATCATGACCCGGGCGTTGGGCGAGCCTTCGCCGAACACCACCTGCGTCGCCGGCTCCCACAACGGGCAGCGCCGGCAGTCCGCCGCTTCCCGCGCAGCCTCGTGCAGCGGGCTGCCGTGCTCGGCCACAGGCGGCGTGACGATTCGGGACGGACGCGGGGCTGAGAACACGGGCTGCTCCACCATGGCATCCACGCGGCCCGACGCCGTGCGGATCAATTCGGGAATCGCGGCGGCTTCCGGGAGGTTGCGCCAGTACTTCTGCGGCATCTCCGCCCGCATCGCGCCGATCTTGAGCCGGGCTGGGTTGAAGATGCTGCTGTAGTATGCACGCCAATACGCTTCCAGCCGGTCGTCGTCAGGCACGTCGGAAGGCGAAGCGCCCACGTCGAACCTCAGGGCTTCTCCGTCCCAATGCGCGCTGCGGTAGGGCGTCAGGATGGACCAAGCCATGGTGGCGAAGCGCCGGGCGAAGAACGGCGCGTTGGCTTCGACGATGTAGTGCTCCGGCTCGAACCAGCTCACGTAGCGCGTGCCCTCGGGTTCCGCGACCTCGCGGAAGCGCACGAAGGCGCGCATCTTGTGGGTGTCCCGCCGCACCGCCTGGGCTAGGCGCTGCGCGCGCTGCACCTCGGGGTCGGTGGTCATCTCCAGGATGTGCTTCTCGCCGCGGTGGGCGCGCCAGACCAGGCGGTAGAGCAGGGCGAACCGCTCGGGGTCACGCGCCTGGATCACCGTCTCCGCCAGCGTCACCAGGGCGCGCGGCACGGTGAAGCTGCCGTCCGGCGCGGGAAGCGCTTCCTCCTCGGGTACGGCGAACAGGTCGGACACGTTGCGCACGGACCAGACCACATCCTCCGGCACCATTTCCGCCAGCGCCAGCGCCCGCGCCGCGGCGCGCCACCCGCTCCAATCGACCTCGTGCGCCAGGACGACCGACCTCATGCGAACATGTCCAACTGCGCCGCCTTGGGCACGAGGCGCTGCGCCAGCCGCCCGCTGTCCAGCAGGCCGCCGGGCTGGTAGTCCGCCGCGGTGACGAACGGCGCGACCTTGTCCATGGGCATGCGCAGGCGGGCCAGGTCGTCCATGCGCAGCCGCCGGTGCCGCCGGGCCTGCAGCAGCTTGTCCACCGACTTCACGCCCATGCCCGGTACGCGCAGCAATTGCTCCCGGGTGGCCGCGTTCACGTCCACGGGAAACTGCTCGCGGTGCTGCAAGGCCCAGGCGAGCTTCGGGTCCATCGAAAGGTCCATGTTGCCGGCACCATCCAACGCCAACTCGTCCGCCTTGAACTCGTAGAACCGCATCAGCCAGTCGGCCTGGTACAGCCGGTGCTCCCGCAGCAGCGGCGCGCGCTTCGGCGGCAGGATGGAACTCGCGTCGGAAATGGGGCTGAACGCCGAGAAATACACCCGGCGCAGCCCGTAGTTGCTGTAAAGGTTGGTGCTAAGCGCCAGGATCTTGCGGTCCGAGCTGTCGTCGGCGCCGACGATCATCTGCGTGCTCTGCCCGGCCGGCGCGAACCGCGCCGCCTTCTTCTCGGCCCTAGCCTCGTCGATGCGCAGCCTCATGCGGCCCATGCTGCGCCGGATGCTCGGCATGTCCTTCTCGGGCGCCAGCCGCGCCAGCCCGTCTTCCGTCGGCATCTCCACGTTGATGCTGAGACGGTCGGCATACCGCCCGGCTTCCAGCAGCAGTTCCGGCGAGGCGTCGGGGATGGTCTTCAAGTGGATGTAGCCGCGGAAGCCATGCTCCTCGCGCAGCGTCTTCGCGACCCGCACCACCTGCTCCATCGTGTAGTCGGGGCTGCGGATGATGCCGGAGCTGAGGAACAGCCCCTCGATGCAGTTGCGGCGGTAGAAGCCGAGCGTCAACGTCACGACTTCCTCAACGGTGAAGCGCGCCCGCTGCACGTTGGACGACCGCCGGTTGATGCAATACAGGCAGTCATAGACGCAGCTGTTGGTCAGCAGGATCTTCAGCAGCGAGATGCAGCGCCCGTCCGGCGCGTAGGCGTGGCAGATGCCCATGCCCTCGGTCGAGCCGACGCCCGTTTTCTCTCCCAGGGAGCTGCGGGCCACCGTGCCGCTTGACGCGCAGGACGCATCGTATTTCGCCGCATCGGCCAAGATCTTGAGCTTCGCCAGCAGATCCATGGAACGTTTGTTCTCCATCTACCGAAATTAAGCGGGCACGGCAAATGTTCAACCCGCCCGGCCCGGCCTATGCTGCCGCATGACTGCTGATCCTTCCGTCTCCGCGGCTGATGACTACACGGCCATCGGCGCCGCAAGTTCCCCGGCCTTCTCGTGCGACGGGCACACCCTGCTCCATCTCCGCGGCGCTGCGATCCCGCGGCAAGCCCGTGCAATTCGAGGCTTTCGACGATGCCGGGCACGGCGTCGTGCGCCCGGACGACCGCCGCCGGGCCTACGCGGCGGTGGCGGCGCGCCTCGCGCGCACGGTGCCGGTCAGCCGCCCATCGCCGTCCGCATGAACATCCGCTTCAGCCGCGGCATCCGATGCACCCCGGCGATGCCCATGTCCCGGGCGGCGCGCAGCAACGGGTTGTCGGTGCTGAACAGCCGGTCCAGCACGTCGGTCGCGGCCAGCATCAGCAGGTTGTCCGGCCGGCGCCGCCGCTGGTACTGCGCCAGCAGCGCCACAGCACCCGGGTCCGCGCCCTCCCGCACGGCCGCGATCACCAACTCCGACAACGCCATCACGTCTCGGAACCCGAGGTTCAGCCCCTGCCCCGCGATCGGGTGGATGCCGTGCGCCGCGTCGCCCACCAGGGCGAGCCGCGTATCGACATACCGCTGCGCGTGCATGGCCGACAGCGGGTAGATCCAACGCCGCCCGATGGGCCGCACCGCCCCGAGATGGCCGCCCAGCCGCCGCGCCACCTCGCGCCCGAAGGCGGCGTCGTCCAGCGCAATCACCCGGTCCGCCGCCGCCGTTTGCTCGGTCCAGACCACGGCGGAAACGTGCGGCGCGCCCTCCGTCGGCCCCATCGGCAGTTGCGCGAAGGGGCCGCCAGGCAGGAAGTGCTCCAGCGCCGTGTTGCGGTGCGGGCGCTCGTGCGCCACCGCCGAGACGATGCCGCGCTGCTTGTAGGGAACCCGCGTCACCGGGATGCCCGCCTGCTCGCGGAGCGGCGAGTTGCGGCCCTCCGCCGCGACGACCAGGCGGCACGCGATGGCCGGGCCGCCGGAAACCCGCACCACGGCGCCATCGGCGCGGCGCTCCGCCGTCGCCTCGGCCGGCGCGTGCACGAGGAGTCCCGGCGCACGGTGCATGTGGGCGTTCAGCGCGACGCGCAGGGCGCGCGCTTCCACCATCCAGCCGAACGGCTCGTCGCCGACGTCGTGGTGGTCGAAATGCAGGAACAGGCTGGACGCCCGCTGCCCGACCCGGCCGTCGGACACCCGGATATCGAGGATCGGCGACGGCGTCTGCGGCAGCGCATCCCAAATCCCCGCAGCCTCCAGCAGCCGCCGCGACCCGGCTGCGACAGCGTAGGCGCGGCCATCGAAGTCCGGGTGCTCCATGGGCGGCAGCGCAGCCCGGTCCACGACCGCCACCCGCACTCCGCCCTCGGCAAGCCGGCAGGCCAGCGTGCCGCCGACCGGCCCGGCCCCTACAACGCAGACATCCACGGCCAGGTCGGCCATAGGCTCCCTCCCTGATTGCACAATA
>CAXUIQ010000168.1:0-8108 GCA_964250815.1 uncultured Acetobacteraceae bacterium | reverse complement strand
GGCTGCGGGGGCCGACCGTGCGGAGCGGCCGGATGCGGGCCCGTCCGGACGCCGCCCGCTTGGCGCCGGTCGTGGGGCCCGGCGCGGCTTGCGCCGCGTTCATGGGCGCGGGAACGGCTGCCGCCGCGCGGGGCGTCGGGAACTTCATGGGACCTCCAGAACCTCGTTGCACAGGATGGATGCACGAGGCGGGACGCGGGCGTCTGTGGCAGATGCCACACCGGGCCGCATCAAGGCCGCTCCTGGCGCACCGGAAACGACAGGTCCCGGCAATGGCCCCTGCGCCCGCTTGCCTGCGCCGCACAGGCCGGTGCTGCACAGGAACTTGAGCATGCGGAACTATGGCCCATTCCGGACTTGCCGCGTTGGCCATCCAGGCGCAGGGCATCCGGACCCTCAGACGCCGGCACGCCAGCCAGCGTCACGCTGGGCGCCGCGCCGCAGCCGTCGAAGCTGGACAGCCAGGCGCCAACCGCCCTTCCAGGCAGCTAAGGAGTTCGATCATGACCACCACGATCACTGCGGCTTTCGACGACCAGGCCACGGCCAAGCGGGCACAGGAAAGCCTGGCCGAGCATGGCGTCTCCAGGGACAAGGTGACGCTGCTGCACGGCGCCGGGGCGAACCTGCCCGGCACGGACGCGGAGAGCGCCGCCTACAACGAGACGATCCGGCGCGGCGGCGCGCTGCTGCTGGCGCGGGTGGACGACCTGCAGCTTGCAACGGCTGTCGAGTCCCTGGAAGCGAACGGGGCGGTGGACCTGGAGAAGCGCGAACAGGACTGGCGGGCGTCTGGATGGACGGGCGGGACCACGGCCGCCGCGACAGCCGCAACGCCGGGCGGTGCAGCGGCAAACCGGGCGGAGGATGCCATCCAGGTCGTGGAGGAGCGCCTGGTGATCGGCAAGCGCGACGTGAACCGCGGCACCGTGCGGGTGCGGGTCCACGTGGAGGAAACGCCGGTCGAGGTGCCCGTCACGCTGCGGGAAGAGCACGCGGTGCTGGAGCGCCACCCGGTCAACCGCCCCGTCAGCCCGGCGGATGCGGATGCGTTCCGGTCCAAGACGATCGAGGCCGTCGAGATGGTCGAGCAGCCCGTGGTCGCGAAGGAGGTCATCGTGACCGAGGAGATCGCGCTGCGCAAGGAAGCGGTCGAGCGCGTGGAAACCGTGCACGACACGGTGCGGCGGACGGAGGTGGACATCGAGGGCGACCCCGGCGCACGGCCCGCCACCGGCCGGCATCCCGATGCCTGAGGCCCGCGGCCGGGCAGCGCGGCGCGTGCGCCGGCGTGCTGCCTGGCCGTGCGCTGCCGCGTCCCGCCTTGCCTGAACAGCGTCAGCCCCCCGGCCCGCGGCGCACGACGGCCTGGGGAATGTCTGACCGGACCGTCCCCGGATACGGCGGGGCGGCGTGCCGTTCCCAGCCCAGCCGCAAGGCCGGCATAGGCGCAGCCGGGAATGTGAGCCGCATGGCAAAGCCGTGATCGCCCTCTTACCCGTCGGGAAGACGTGCCCAGGTCTCCTGTCGGATGGCATCTCGTGCAAGCATCCATCCTTCCGGGACTTCGCGCGGCAACCCGCCGGGCGGTGCCCCCAGCGTGGAGGTGGCAATGCCCGATACAGGCTTGACGCGCGGCCCCGGCAGCCTGCCCCGCAGGGTGTGCGTGATCGGCGCGGGGATCAGCGGCTTGGTTGCCGCGAAGGTGCTGCGCGGGCGGGGCTGCGAAGTGGCGGTGATCGAAAAGAGCGGCGACCTGGGCGGGGTTTGGGAACCCGCCCGGTCCTATCCCGGCGTGCAAACGCAGACGCCCCGCGACCTCTACTGCTTCAGCGACTTCCCGATGCCGGCCGAGTACCCGGAGTGGCCCACCGGGACGCAGATGCACGCCTACCTCGGCGCTTATGCGCAGCACTTCGGCCTGCGCCCCTGCATCCGGTTCCAAACCGAGGTCCTGTCCTTGTCCCGCCAGCCCGGCGGGAACGGCTGGCAGGTCACGTTGCGCGGCGCCGATGCCGCCGTGGGGACCGAGCGCTTCGAACTCGTGGTCGTCGCGACCGGCCAGTTCAGCCAGCCGCGCCTCCTGCACCTGCCGGGCGAGGACGCCTTCGTGGCCGCCGGCGGCTCCATCCGGCACTCGTCGCAATACACGGATGGCGCGTTGGCCCGGGGCCGCGAGGTGGCCGTGGTCGGGTTCTCCAAGTCGGCGACCGACATCGCGATGCACGCCTTGGGCGAGGGCGCGCGCACGGTCTCGGTGATCTACCGCCGGGCAAGCTGGAAGATTCCCTACTTCTTCGGCGGCGCGGTCAATTTCAAGAACATCCTCTATTGCCGCGCTTCGGAAGCGATGTTCATGCCGTGGGCGCCGAGCCGCGCCGGCCGCCTCGCGCGGAGGCTCGCGGCGCCGGCGATCTGGGCGAACTGGCGGGCGCTTGAGGCCCTGCTCGGCGTGCAGTTCGGGCTGAAGAAGGCCGGCCTGCGCCCGGAGGGCCGGATCGAGGACAGCATCCATTGCGCCACCAGCATCGAGACGCCCGGCTTCTACAAGGCCGTGCGCGACGGGCGCGTTCGTGCGGTGAAGGGCGGCGTCACCGGTTACGCGCCGGGCGCCGTCCTGGTCGATGGCGTCCCCGTCGCCGCCGATGTCGTGGTGCTGGCGACCGGCTGGCTGCAGGACCTGCCGTTCCTGGATGCGGACATGCGGGCGAAGCTGGTCGAGCCTGACGGCCAGTACCGCCTCCATCGCCTGATGGTGAACCCCGACCTGCCCGGCCTCGGCTTCGTGGGCTTCAACTCAAGCTTCGCCAGCGCCCTGTCGGCGGAAATCGGCGCGCATTGGCTGGCACGCTGGTTCGAGGGGGCGCTCCGGCGGCAGCCGACGGACGCGGACATGCGGGCGGGGATCGCCCGCGCGCTCGATTGGCGGCGGCGGGACCGCACGGTGGCCCAGACCTATGGCGGGCTTTGCATGGCGCCCTTCCACCACGCCCACTTCGACGAACTGATGCGGGACATGGGCGCGCGGACGAAACCCGCGAACGTGCTGGCGGCGCACCTGGCGCCCATCAGCCCAAAGGCCTATGCCAAGCTACTGGACACAGCGCCGGGCCGCGGCCTGGCTTCCGAGGGAGTTGCGCGATGAAGAAAGCAAGCGCCAACCAGGTCCAGGTCGGGCTTGATCCCGGGGTCATCGCCGCCGGCCGCGGCCAGGACGACGTGGTGTGGAACATCCTCGGCCACACCTACTACCTCAAGGCGGAGGGCGCGAACGCCTTCGCCTTCGAGACCTTCGACCCGCCCGGCACCTTCGTGCCGCCGCACATTCACCCCACGCAGGACGAGTTCATCTGCGTGCTGGAGAACGAGTTCGACCTTTACCTCGACGGCCAGCACCACAAGGCGCGCGCCGGCGACTTGGTGCGCCTGCCGGCCGGCATCCCGCACGGCTACTACAACCTGAGCGCCGTGCCGACACGGGCGATGTTCTGGGTGGCGCCGGGCCGGCGCCTGCGCGAGCTGTTCGACGTTCTGCACAACCTGGGCGACCCCGAGCAGGTGGTCCGGGAGTCGGCGCGGCGCGAGGTGCATTTCCTGAAGCCCGAGGACTGCGCCTTCGAACTCCTCGCGACGAAGGGGACCGCCCAGCCTTGACCGGCGGCCCGGCGCAAACGGGAGCGCCGGGCCTGCCGGCGCTGATCGCGGGCGGCGGCATCGGCGGTCTGGCCCTGGCGCTGATGCTGCACGCCCGCGGGGTGGCCTGCACGGTGCTGGAAGCGGCGACGGAGGTGCGTCCGCTCGGCGTCGGCATCAACGTCCTGCCGCACTCGATCCGCGAGCTGGCTGCGCTCGGCCTCCTGCCGCGGCTCGACGCCGCCGCGGTCCGCACCCGGCGCCTGACCTACATGAACCACCTGGGGCAGCCGATCTGGACGGAGCCGCGGGGCCTCCATGCCGGGCATGACGTGCCGCAGTTCTCCGCCCATCGCGGGCGCCTGCACCGCCTGCTTTGGGATGCCGCGGCCGAACGCCTCGGCGCCGGGGCGGTGCAGGCCGGCTGGCGGCTGACCGGGTACGAGGAGGAGGCCGGGCACGTGGCGGCCCGGTTCGCCGCCCCGGACGGCACGGCGCGGGAGGTGGAGGGCACCGCCCTCGTGGGCGCGGACGGCATCCATTCCTGGCTGCGGGCGCACCTGCACCCGCGGGACCCCGGCGTGCGCTGGAACGGCATCCAGATGTGGCGCGGCGCGGTGGACTGGCCGGCCTTCGACGGCGGCGACGCGATGGTGGTGGCGGGGGACGAGGTGGCCAAGCTCGTGCTTTACCCCATCGCGCCGGGGACCGCGCCGGACCGGCGGCTGACCAACTGGGTGATCTATGCGCGGGTCGCCGACGGGACCACGCCGCCGCCGGGGCGTGAGCACTGGTCGCGCGCCGGGCGGTTCGAGGCGTTCCGCCACCTTGCGGGGCGGCTGGCGCTGCCGTTCGTCGATGTCGCGGCCATGATCGCGGCGACGGCGGAGATTTTCGAATATCCCATGTGCGACCGCGACCCGCTGCCCTGGTGGACCCGCGGCCGGGCGACGCTGCTCGGCGACGCGGCGCATCCGATGTACCCCGTGGGGTCCAACGGCGCGTCGCAGGCCATCCTGGACGCGCGCTGCCTGGCCGACCGCCTGGCCGGGCAGCCTGTGCCGGCGGCGCTGCGGGCCTATGAGGCGGAGCGCCTGCCGGCAACGACTGGGATTGTCCGTTCCAACCGGGTCGGCGGCCCGGAACGGGTGATCGACCTTGTGGCGCGTCGCGCGCCGGAGGGTTTTGCGGAGGTCGGCACGGTGGCGACGGAGGCGGAGTTGGCGGAGATCACCCAGGGCTATGCCCGGTTGGCTGGCTTCGCGGTGAAGTCCGGGCCAGCCGCCGCGGAGGGCGCGGCGCAGGCGTCCCGGACGTAGCGGCGGGTCGGTTGCGTGTGCCGATGCCTTCGGCATGGGCCGGAGTTCACTACGTGTTGCGCTCCCGCCTCATACCTACGGCGCTGCCGCATAACTGCCCGTTGTGGAAGTCATGCGTGTGCAATCGTTTAGAGGTTACGATTCTTGACCGATCTACGACTCGCAACTGATCCGGCTACGACAAGCACAACGTTAATTGTAGCTAAACTGTAAGCTTCTATCGAGTATCCAGCCATCTTCGCCGCAACAAACAAGAACAATGCTGTAACTATTCCAGCAAATGATATGTATATGCGCACACGAGAGATTAGCCAATCAGGAAATTTGTCTGGAATAAGCCTCGGCCACTGGCCACTCCAGTCAGGGGTCGTTCTCTCTTTATCAACCGAAACTGCAGGATTTCTCATTTGAGCACCTCGTAGGCTTCTTTTACACCCATCACTCCAAAGAGGCCGATCATGGTCACATCTACAGCCTGGAACAGATAAGCCAATGGGAACACTCCGAAGACCATTTCCACATTGTCACCACCTAAAAACTGAATAAGTCTTTCAATGTAGTGAAAACTAATTATCAAAATAGATGCAAGAAGGAAATGGCATATCAAAACGACAAAAGCTTTTGCTGCTTTACCTATAATCCGTTTCACAATTGTGTCTCATAGCTCCATAGCTTCCTACAATCGAAAAACTCAGCATAACTCACGTCAGCCGTGTCCAAGCATGTCTGCAAAGGCTTAGGTATGATCATTCAAAAAGACCATCCTATCTCACGCGGTCCAGTCACCGCGCCTCCGCCGCCCTCTTCCGCCACAGCTCCCAAGGCCGGTCCACCAGGGCGGCATTGGTCGCCGTCGCCTGCGCGGCTTCCTGCTCGTTCAGGAACGTGACATCGCCCAGGCGCAGGGCCTCGCTCTCCATGCGGGCGTTGACCTCGGTATAGACGGCGCGGAACACCGCTTGGCGGACCGAGGGGCCGACCGCGACGGAGCCGTGGCCGCGCATCAGCATCACGGGATGGTCGCCGAGCGCAGCCGCCAAGGCATGCCCCAGCTCGCGGCTGCGGATCAGCATGTCGGTCGCGGGTCCCGCGGCGTCGCGGATCTCGAACACGGGCGCCCCGGCCCCCAGGAAGCTGCTCATGTGGTAAAGCGGCCTGAGCGCCGTGCGGCTGACGCCGAAGGGGATCACGGCCGGGGAATGGCTGTGCACGACGGACCGCACCTCGGGGTGCAGGCGGAAGATTTCGCCGTGGATGAACCGTTCGAGATACACGGCCCGGCCCCGGGGATCGACGGGCACGCCGTCCAGGTCGAATTCCATGATGTCGGCGGGCGTGACGAGGCCCGGCGCCATGCTGCGGGACAGCAGGAAGCGATCCGGGTCCCGGTCGTGCCGGGCGCTCACGTGCCCGAAGCCGTCCACCACGCCCTGGTCGTACAGGATGTGGTTGGCGGCGACGAGGTCCTCGATCAGGGCCGGGTCGGCCGGGCCGGCAGAGGCGGGCGCGGCCTGCGCATGGACCAGACAGGACGACAACGCGGCGGCGGCGCAGCCGCAGAACACCCGGCGCCCGATCATGTTCGTCCCCTCCTGTTCGTCCGCCTGACTCTACGCCGCGGGTGCGGGCATGGCACCGTTGCACGAGTTGTCGGCCGGGCGCATGGGTATGTCCAGGCGTCGTCCGCACGGAGGCAAGGATGGATCTCGGGCTGAAGGGGCGCCGCGCGCTCGTGACCGGCGGCACGAAGGGCATCGGCCGGGCCATCGCGGAGTGCTTCGCGCAGGAAGGGGCGTCCGTCGCCCTTTGCGCGCGCAACCCGTCCGAGGTGGAGGCGGCCGCCACGGCGCTGCGCGGCCGGGGGGTGGAGGCGTTCGGCCAGGCCCTCGATGTCGCGGACGCCCCGGCGCTGCGCGGCTTCGTGCAGGCGGTGGCCAGGGCGCTGGGCGGCCTCGACATGGTCGTCGCGAACGTGAGCGCGCTGGCCATCGGCCAGGACGAGGCATCCTGGAACGCCGAGTTCCAGACGGACCTGATGGGCGCGGTGCGGCTGGTGGATGCCGCCCTGCCCTTCCTCGAAGCGTCCGATGCGGCGTCGATCACCTTCATCTCCAGCGTGTCCGGGCGGGAGGTCGATTTCGCCGCCGGCGCCTACGGGGCGATGAAGGCTGCCCTCGTTCACTACGCCCAGGGCCTTGCCTTCCAACTCGCGGCCAAGGACATCCGGGCCAACACGGTGTCGCCGGGCAACACCTACTTCGAAGGCGGCGTGTGGGCGCGCATCGAGCGGGACAACCCGGCCTTCTTCGCCCAGGCGCTGGCGCTCAACCCGACCGGGCGCATGGGCACGCCGGAGGAGATGGCGCGCGCCGTCGTGTTCCTCGCCAGCCCCGCCGCGAGCTTCGTGAGCGGCACGAACCTCGTGGTCGATGGGGCGCTGACCCGGGGGGTGCAGCTTTGACGATGGGCCCGGGCCGGCCGCGCGCGGTCAGTGGGGCGCGGCGCGGGGGGCCCGTCGGGGTTCGCGCGCGGCCGCGGGGCCACCCGGGCGGGGGGCGGCGGGTTTTGCCGACCTGACCCGTCTGTGCGCCCCGGCGCCGGCGCCCACCACCCGGAGGACCCCATGAAAGCAGTTGTTTGGCACGGCATCGGCGACATCCGCCTGGACGAGGTGCCGGACCCCAAGGTGGAGCAGCCGACCGATGCGGTCGTGCGCCTCACCGCGTCCGCCATCTGCGGCACCGACCTGCACTTCGTCCGCGGCACCTTTTCCGGCATGAAGCCGGGCACCATCCTGGGCCATGAGGGCGTGGGCGTGGTGGAGGCGCTGGGCGCCGACGTGCGCAACTTCGACGTGGGCGACCGGGTGGTGATCTGTTCGACCATCGCTTGCGGCACCTGCTCCTATTGCCGCGCCGGGTACTACGCGCAGTGCGACAAGGCGAACCCGAACGGCCCGGACAAGGGCACCAGCTTCTTCGGCGGCCCGGCCGACACCGGCCCGATCAACGGCTTGCAAGCGGAACGCGCCCGCATCCCGCACGCGGCCACCACCATGGTGAAGCTGCCGGACCAGGTGAGCGACGACCAGGCCATCCTGATCTCCGACATCTTCCCGACCGGCTGGTACGGCGCGATCCTGGCCGAGGTCAAGGA
>CAXUIQ010000167.1:0-8111 GCA_964250815.1 uncultured Acetobacteraceae bacterium | reverse complement strand
CCCGGGCTGGGAAGCCGGCCCACCTCCGTGGTGGGGGCGCTGGGCGGTCTTGAGGGCGGGACGCTGCGGGCCGGCGACACGTTGCCCGGGGGCGCCCCGGCGCCCACGGCCGCGGAAGGGCGGACGGTGCCGGAAGCGCTGCGGCAAGCGGGGGCGCCTGGCACCCTGCGGGTGCTGCCGGGGTTGTATTGGCACCGGCTGACCGCGGCGGCGCAGGAGAGCTTCTTTGCCGACGCTTGGAAGGTGGCGCCGGAAGCGGACCGGATCGGCTACCGCTTCCGCGGCGGGCGGGCGCTGGAGTTCGTGCCGCGGGTGCCGCCGTTCGGTGCCGGGTCCGACCCGTCCAACATCGTGGACAGCGGCTATCCCTACGGCTCCGTGCAGGTGCCGGGAGGGACGGAGCCGATCGTGCTGCACCGGGACGCCGTGTCGGGCGGCGGCTACTTCATGCTGGGCACGGTGATCTCCGCCGACATGGATTTGATCGGCCAGATGCAGCCCCATACGCGTACGCAATTCGTGATGGTCGATATGAAGGGGGCGCTGGCCGCCCGCGCAGAACGGGCGGATCGGTTGCGGCGGATCAGGGAAGCGCTGCGAACCTCTTGAGGACCTGTGATATCCACAGATGACGCTTCCAATGCCCTGCGAAAGCGCTTCAGCGTGCCTCCTGCCGCGTTCCGGACCGTGCTGGTCGGCAAAGATGGCGGTGCCAAGCTGTCGGAGGCTGCGTCGATCGAAGCCGACCGCTTGTTTGCTGTCGCGGGTGTCATGCCGATGAGCTGGTAGGAGATGGGGTTTGTCCTGACTATCGGGAAGGGGGACATTCAGGTTCCCCCCGCCCTTCCCGTGCTGTCATTTCGGGATCATGCGGCGTGCAGGACGCGTGCGCGGAGGAGTTGGAAGCCGGCGCGGCCGTATATGGACCGTTTGATGGTTTTGAGGCGGTTTATCTGTCCTTCGACGGGGCTTGTGGTCCAGGGCAGGTCGAGGGCGGCCTGCACGGCATCGCGGTTGCGGTCCAGGCTGGCGGCGAACCCAGCAAGCAGAGTGTCAACGGCGGCAGTGAGCACGTCCTGCAAAGGCTCATCGCCCTCCTTGCGCAGCACGCGGTGTAGGCGCTTTGCGGCGCCAAAGCCGGGCAGCGTTGTGGCGCCCTTCGGACCAGCGCCGCTCCAGCAACGGGACAAACGGGTCAAGCGCGCTGCCTCGCTTGGGCTTGCGCCACGACGGTGCTGCGCCGCGTCGCAGCCAGCCCCGCACGGTTTTGCATTCAGCCCCGAGCCGGGCTGCGATGCGCCGGATGGACACGCCTTGGCCGCATAGGCGGGCCGCCTCCTTGTTGCGTGCCTGCCTGCGGCTGAGCGACGCCTCGCTGGCCCGTTCGGCCGCGTTTGGCGGGCGCGACGCCGCCGGCGGCGCTGGTTCCGCAGCGGCGGATGCGGCACGCTCCTCGGCGACGGCCTGCGCCGCCCGGCGGATCGCCCTGCCGTGCCCGGCGATCGGGCAAGAGGTCCACGACGGCGTTGCGCTCCAAGTCCACCAGCGCCGTGCCGTAGCGGTGGCCACGGCGCCATGTCCAGTCATCCGCGCCGAGCACGCGCGGGGTCGGACACACGGCAGCATTGGTGCTGCCTGAGCGCACCACCCGGAGCAGCGTGTCCGGGCTGGTGTCGATGGCCAGCCTCGATGCGAGCCGTGCGCCAGCCTCGCCGCCCAGAGCCAGCCCGAGGCAGCCGTGCAAGCTGCCCAGGCGCTCGGCGCGACGCGCCGCGGCAGCGGCAATACCGGCCAGTCGCTCGGCAAAGGTCCTGCGCGAACAAGCCGGAACGGCGCAGCGGAACCGCCGGGCTTGGACGCGCAACGCGACCGGACGGCCCTGCCAGGGCAGGTCGCCAAGCTGGCGCTCGTGCCGGCTATGGACGCTGTGGGACGGGGTGCCGCAGAAGGGGCAAGTCGCCGTCGTCGAGCGCGGCTGGGCGGCGATGGTGACGCGGCAAGGGGGGCAGGACCTGCACGACGGCCAGGCCCGGCGGGATCAGGGGCCGCGAACGCTTGGACGAGATCAGCGTTCAACGCGGGAGGAGCGTTCCTCCTGTGCGCTCACCCAGCTCCGAAACGGCGATTACCTGCACGGGAAGTGCGGGGGAACCCAAAATTCAGCAGCCAGAGCCAGGGCGTTGCTGGTGGGGATGTCGGGGAGCCGGGATACTGGCAGTGGTCATCTGCCGCCTTTGCCGCGTTCGAGTCGGCGGCGAGCTTCCACCAACTGTATGCGCTCAGGTTGCCGGACGTGGGGGGCGGCGGGCAAGCAAGTCAGGGCCTTGGCAGGGGCGCCCCCGGTTGGCTCAGTAGATCGCCGGCTCCGGCACGGGTGCGCCGTGTTCGGTGCGCAGGAAGTCGAAGTCGCAGCCCTCGTCGGCCTGCTGGATGTGCTTGGTGAACATCCAGCCGTAGCCGCGCCCGAACCGAGGCGGGGGCGGCGCCCAGGCTGCGCGGCGGCGGGCCAGCTCCTCCTCCGGCACATCCATGTCGATGGTGCGGGCGTCCACGTCGATGCTGACGATGTCGCCCGTTTGCAGCAAGGCGAGCGGCCCGCCGATCCAGCTTTCAGGGGCGACGTGCAGCACGCAGGCGCCGTAGGAGGTGCCTGACATGCGCGCGTCGGACAAGCGCAGCATGTCGCGGTGCCCCTCCTTCAGCAGCCGCTTGGGCATGGGCAGCATCCCCCATTCCGGCATCCCAGGCCCGCCCTGCGGCCCGGCGTTGCGCAGCACCAGCACGTGGTCGGCGGTGACGTCGAGGCTTTCGTCGTCCACCGCCTGCTTCATGCTGGGGTAGTCGTCGAACACCAGCGCCGGGCCGGAATGCTTGAGGAAGCGCTGGTCCATCGCCGCCGGCTTGATCACGCAGCCGTCCGGGGCGAGGTTGCCGCGCAGCACCGCAAGCGAGCCTTCCCCGTAGATCGGGTTCGAGGTCGGGCGGATCACGTCGTCGTTCCAGGTGCGCGCCCCTTCGATGTTCTCGCCCAGGGTGCGCCCGGTGACGGTGAGGCAGGACAGGTCCAGGTGCTCGCGGATGTTGTGCATCAGCGCGCGGATGCCGCCGGCGTAGAAGAAGTCCTCCATCAGATACTGGTTGCCGGACGGGCGCACGTTGCCGATCACCGGCACGCGGCGGCTGTAGCGCTCGAAGTCGTCCAGGCCCACCTCCTGCCCGGCGCGGCGGGCCATGGCGATCAGGTGGATGATGGCGTTGGTGGAGCAACCCATCGCCATGGCGACCGCGATGGCGTTGCCGAACGCCGCCCGCGTCAGGATGCGCCGGGGCGCCAGGTCCTCCCACACCATGTCCACGATGCGCCGCCCGCTTTCGGAGGCGAGCCGGATGTGCCCGGCATCCGCCGCCGGGATGCTGGACCCGCCCGGCAGCACCATGCCGCAGGCCTCGGCGATGGCGGTCATGGTGCTGGCGGTGCCCATGGTCATGCAGGTGCCATAGGAACGCGCGATGCCGCCCTCCACGCCCAGCCAGTCCTGGTCGGTGATCCGGCCCGCCCGCAGCTCGTCCCAGTATTTCCAACTGTCGGACCCGCTGCCCAGCACCCGGCCCTGCCAGTTGCCGCGCAGCATGGGGCCGGCGGGCACGAAGATCGCCGGGAGGCCCATGCTGATGGCGCCCAGCAGCAGCGCGGGCGTGGTCTTGTCGCAGCCGCCCATCAGCACCGCGCCGTCCACCGGGTGGGAGCGCAGCAGCTCCTCCGTTTCCATGGCCAGCATGTTGCGGTAGAGCATGGAGGTGGGCTTGAGGTAGCTTTCCGACAGGGACAGCGCCGGCAGCTCCACCGGGAAGCCGCCCGCCATCAGGATGCCGCGCTTTACGTCGTCCACGCGCGTCTTGAAGTGCATGTGGCAGGGCTGCAGGTCCGACCAGGTGTTCAGGATCGCGATCACCGGCTTGCCGGTCCATTCCTCCGGCGCGTAGCCCATCTGCATCGCCCGCGAGCGGTGGCCGAAGGAGCGCAGGTCGGCCGGGCCGAACCAGCGGCGGCTGCGCAGGTCCTCGGGCGCCTTGCGCCGGCGCAGCGGGCCGTCCGGCACGGCGCCCGGCTCAAGCTGGGGAGTGGAAAGGGACAGGGGGGTATCGTTGTCGGTCATGGCGCCCTTCTTCGGTGCTGCCCCACGGCGCCGCCCATTTGGCGCCGCGGGCGTTGATCCTTTGCAGTGCCGGACTGCAAGCCCAGGCAGCCGATCAGCGCGCGCCGACCGCTGCCGGCGCCATGCCGGGCGCCTTTCCCCGTTCGCCCAACACGGCCAGCACCACGAAGAACGCCACCACGTCGAAAACGCTGAGGCAGGCGAACAGCGGCTCGTAGCCGATGGTGCTGGCGAGCTGGCCGATGACCAGCGAGAACAGCGTGCCCCCGAGGTAGCCGGCCATCCCCGCGAAGCCGGTCGCGGTCGCCACCTCCTGCTTCTCGAACACGTCGGTCGTCACTGCGTAGAGCAGGCTCGACAGCATCTGGTGGGCGAAGCCGCCCAGCGAGAACAAGAGGATCGCGGTGACCGGGCTGCTGGCCAGGCCGATCAGGCCGGGGCCGACCATGCAGAGGCAGCCCACGCCGATGCCGGCGATGCGGGAGTTGACCAGCCTCATCCTGAACCGCCTTGCGAAGAACGTGGACAGGTAGCCGCTGAGGATGCAGCCCAGGTCCGCGCCGAGGAAGGGAAGCCAGGCGAACAGCGCGAACTGCTTGATGTCCATGCCGCGTGCGCTGACCATGTAGAGCGGGATCCAGAAGCTGAAGGTTTGCCAGGCCGGCTCTGTCAGGAACCGGGCCGCAGCCAAGCCCCAGAACCTGCCCTTGCCGAGGACGGCCCCGACCGACGGCTTGGGGAGGGCCGCCTCCGGCGCCCCGTCTCCCATGATGTAGGTGCGCTCCTCGGGGCTGAGATGCCGGGCGTCCTCCGGGTTGCGGTAGAGGACGCCCCATAGGCACGCCACGCCCACCGCGAGCAGGCCGGTCGCGACGAAGGCGGCCTGCCAACCCCAGGTCAGCGACAGCCAGACCACCAGGGGCGGGGTGATCATCGCGCCAAGCGAACTGCCCGTGTTGAACCAGCCCGTGGCGATCGAGCGCTCCTTGGCAGGGAACCACAGGGTCGCGGTCTTCACCCCCGACGGGATGGCTGCGGCCTCGGCGACGCCCAGCAGGCCACGGAAGAAGGCCATCGCCTGCCAGCTCCCGGCGAAGGCGTGGAGCGCGCATGCCGTGCCCCAGAGCAGGGCGAAGATGAAGTAGCCGAACCGAAGCCCGATCCAGTCGGTGAAGAACCCGGCCACCGGCTGCATGAGGCTGTAGGAGAGCTGGAATGCCGCCACGATGAAGGAGTACTGCTCGGTCGAGAAGTGCAGGCGCTCCTTGAGCACCGGCGCCAGCACGCCAAGCGCGTTGCGGTCGATGTAGTTGACGACGGTGCCCAACGCCACCAGGACGAGAACCCACCAGCGCAGCCCGTGTATCTTTCGCATCGCTTCCCCTTGATCCTGTTTGGCCGGCTTGGCCTTCAGGCGCCGCGCTTGGCTGGACGGTCATCCTCGCCTCAGCGTCCGCCAGGCCGGCGCCCCGGCGGACCCGCACGGCGCTGCGCGCTTTCGACGGCGCGCCTCGACCTCATCTGGCGATGCCTGGCATTGTGTCCCCTGATGGATGCTTGCCGGCCACCCGGCGCACCCTTGCTTTTGACCTCAGCGCAGCCGGCTCTCGCGCCTGCCGCTTACGCACTGCGCCTATTGGCTTGGCAGGCAACCTTTCAGGAACCCAGAAACCTGTCAAGTCATGTTACAAATGCGGGGCGGCTTCCTGGAGTGCGTCGTCCGCGAGGGTGGAACGGCCCGGGACGGAATGGCAGACCTCTGAATGGGAGGACACATGGCGGACTTGAAGCTCGTGCCCCGGCGCAAAGAACGGCTCGCAGACCAGCTCTATGGCCAGATCCTGGAGCAGATCGTCTCCGGCGCGCTGCGGCCGGGGGACAAGCTGCCGTCCGAGAACCAGATCTGCCAGTCGTTCCAGGTTTCGCGCCCCACGGTCCGGGAAGCACTGATGCGGCTGCACGCCGACGGCCTGGTCGCGACCCGGCAAGGCTCCGGCACCTTTGTCCAAAGGCGGCCGTCGGACCAGCTGATGCGCCTGGCCGAAGTGTCGGACATCGCGGGCATGCTCCGCTGCCTTGAGGTCCGCATCGGCCTTGAAGGCCAGGCGGCAAGCCTCGCCGCCCGCCGCCGCACGCCCGACCAGATGGGCCGCATCGCCGAGGCCCTGAGCACGCTGCAAGCCAGCTTCGAGGACGCCTCCTCCACGCCGTCCGCCGCGGATTTCGCGTTCCACCACGCCGTGGCCGGCGCCAGCGGCAATGCCTTGTTCGCGGACATCTTGGAGACGCTGGGCGAGACGATCCGGCACACGATGTCGGTGGCGCTCAGCATCACCCGGGCCGGCTCCCAGGAGCGCGCCCGCCGCGTCCTCGAGGAGCACGAGGCGATCAGCGAGGCGGTCGCACGCAGCGACGCCGAAGCGGCCGACCTCGCCATGCGCTACCATCTGCACCGCTCCCGCCAGCGCGTCACCGACCGGCAGCGCGATCGGTGACTGCGGCGGCTGGAACCTATTTGAGTGGTTTCAACTTGCGGTGTCGTGGACTGGCATGGGGTTGAGCAGGGCTTCGACGCCGGACAGGGCGGCCGCGAACGCGATGCGGGCGGCCGAGACATCGAGGCGCCCGGCGCGGTCGCGCAGCCAGCCGCCCCAGTGCGCGAGCCAGCCGAAGCTGCGCTCGACGACCCAGCGCCGCTCAAGCACAACAAGACCCTTCTGCTGGGGCCGCGCTGAACCACGCGGTGTCAGGCACTTTCGCTGCGCGAAATGCCGAGCATGCCGTGCCCGTCCGACCGTCGAGGACAGCTTCGCGCAGGCTGGGCCATTCGGCTTTGCCGGCGTCCTTGGAAGGGGGCGGGGCTTCGCTCCAGCGCGGGAAGCGTGTCGCGCTCCTGGGTGGACGCGGGCGCCACGGCAACGGCAAGCCAGGTGCCGTCGGCGTCAACCAGCGCCACGCGCTTGCGCTCCCGCACCTTCTGGGCGGCGTGACACCCCCGCGCGGGCCAGCGAAATCCGCAGGATTTGCGTGGAACCGGGATGCATGGGACCAACTGCGTGTCGATGATGCCCAAGCTGGGTTCGGGTCTCCTGCCCGCAGCACGGCGCCGCAGCCGGGCCAAGTCGCACAGCAGCCGATCAAGCAGTCCCAGTTCCAGCCAACGACGAAACCAGCCATAGATGGTCTGTTCGCAATCGCCAAAAGGGGTGACGTTCGCCATCTGGACCGGTCGGGATGACGTAGCGGATTTCGACCTCGCCATCGGTGACGATCACGCGGTGAATTGGCAATTGTCAGGCGACACGGTAAACCCGGTTCTGCCGCGCATTCCGTGCTGTCGCGTAGCCGTTGCGAGGCGGGATGGGCGCATGAGGAGAACACATCCTCCCTCCCGTGGAAGCCCTGGTTGTCCAAGCGCTTCCTGCCCCTGATCCCGGCGGGCCTGGCCGTTGTGCAGGTCCTGCCTGCACCCGAACGCGTCGCCACCCTTGCCCAACCGCTGGCCGCGGCCGCCGCCTGTCCCGATTGCGGCACGATGTCGAGCCGTCCCCACAGCCGTCACGAACGGACCCTGGGCGACCTGCCTTGGCAGGGCCGCCCGGTGGTGCTGCGCATCCAAGCGCGCCGCGTCCGCTGTTCATGCCCGGCCTGTCCTCGGCAGGCCTTGGCCGAACGGCTGGGCGATGTGGCTGCCGCTTGGGTGCGGCGCGCCGGCCGGCTCGGCGCTTTGCAGCACCAGGTGGGCCTGGCGCTTGGCGGCCGGGCCGGCGCACGGCTGGCCGAGCGCTTGTCCATGCCGGCCAGCCCCGACACGCTGCGGCGCAGGCTGGTGCGCCAGGCCCGTGGCGGCGCCGGTCCGCCCATCGCGCGGGTGCTTGCGGCGGATGGCTGGGCCTGGCGCCGCGGCCACCGCTGCGGCGCCGTGCTCGTGGGCCGGGAGCGCCACCAGGCCGG